>JAAUYY010000133.1 GCA_014804865.1 Desulfovibrio sp. | reverse complement strand
GCAAAAGCGTCGATTTTCCGCATCCGGATTCGCCTAGAATGACCGAAATCTTCCCCGCCGGCAGACTCGCGTTTATATCTCTTAACACTATATGGCGATCATAACCCAGCGTGAGATCGCGCAGTTCTATATTCCACGCCCGCATGACAATTACAGTAAAAATGAGGTTATAAGGTAATCGGCGGCGAGGATCATTACGCAGGAAATTACGACCGCCGACGTCGTCGCGTTGCCAACGGCTTCCGGCCCCACGCTGTCCGACCTCTTATGCGCGAAATATCCCTGATGGCAACAGACTGAAGAAACCAGGAATCCAAAAGCCAGCGCCTTCGCGAAACCTCCGTTTACGTCCGCGAGGGTCACGGAATGGGCGATTTTATAAAAATAGACGCCTTCGCTCATATCCAGCATCATGACGCCAGTAAGATAACCTCCGAATATGCCGATAACGTCGAAAATGGCCGTGAGCAGGGGGAAGGCGATCAGAGAGGCCAGTACCCGAGGACTAACCAGATAACCCATTGGGTTGATGTCCATGACCTCCAGAGCGTCGATCTGATCGGATATGCGCATAACCCCGATCTCCGCCGCCATCGCCGAGCCCGCGCGCCCGGCGAGCATGATCGCCGTAAGAACAGGGCCCAGTTCGCGGATCAGCGAAAGGGCGACAGCGGAGCCCAGCAAGCCGACCGATCCAAATTGCGCGAGGGTATAATATCCCTGCAAACCGAGCACCATGCCGCAAAAAAGACCAATTAAACAAATAACGAACAGCGACTTATAGCCGATGACGTAAAGCTGCCGCAAAGTTCGGGGGAATATGCGAATATTGACAAATATATTGACGAAGCCGGAAAACATGAAAATTGTCATGCCGCCGACGGCGTCGATCCATTCCAAAACCTTCGCCCCTATAGCTTGCGGAACGGCGAGGACAATTCCGGCCAGGCCCGGGGATTTTTGGGGAGACGGACTCATTTTTTGCCAGCCTGTCTGGTCGGTCTTTCTTTTTTTGAGAGGAGCAACGGTTTGCCAAGTTTCGCGGAGCGAAGCTTGTCGCGCAGGGCTACTGCGTCGGCGTCCTTCCCGCGCAGGGAGACGAGGACGAGATAAACCTTGCCCGACTTTTTCGATTCGCTTCGCAAGCCCATTCCCTTGAGTTTTTTATCCAGCCCCGCGGCGTCTTTGGCGGTTTTTACCGCGGCGACCTGATAGAGGAAGTCGTATGACGCCTGATTCGTCGGCTTCGCGGTCTCCTTGCGCTCGGGCTTCGGGCGCTCGACCTCTTTTTTCGGCTTCGGCTTACGCGCTTCCGCCTTTGGCGCGACCGGCCACGCTTCAAGCGCCGCGCCTTCCGGCCTTTCCCTTTCGACTCCGGGCGCGGGTTGCGAAACCTGATTTTCGGCGAGAGGCGCTGGCGCCTCGGCGCTATCGGGTTGGCTCTCTTCAGCCTGGGATTCGAGGAGTCCTCCGGTGAGATCGTTGATCTTCGCCGCCGGATTCTGGCCCCGACCGACCATTAATCCCATGAAAAAAGCCCAGCCAATGGCGCAGGCCAGCAAGACGCAGGCCGCCGCCAGCATGGGCGCCGAGAAAGTAGCCGTATAGGGCTTTCTTTTTTCGCCCGGAGCGCGTCGAGAGAAAAACCCGGCCAGGGCGCTCAAGAATTTTCCGCCGGGCTTTCCGCTTAATGGCATACGGCTTATCCGTTACATTATATCTGGCGCGCTTACGCCCAGCGTCTGGAGTCCGTTGCGAATCGCGAGGGCCGCTGCCCGCAGGAGAGCGATTCTCGCCATGGTCAATTCCTGATCTTCAATGTTAATTATGGCGTATTTCCCATAATAGCTGTGTATTTTCGCGGCCAGATCGAGGACGTATCTGCTTATGTGATGAGGCGCGAGAGCTTTTGCCGCTCCGGCCAGGACATCCTCGAACATGGCTATCCGCTTCAGGATCTCCATCTCTTCCGGTTTGTCCAGGCGCTCGAGCGTCCTGGGCGAGGATTTTTCTGGAACGACGACGCCCTGTTCGGTCGCGCGGCGCTCCAGCGCGCGAACTCTCGCGTGCGCGTATTGCGCGTAATAGACAGGATTGTCCATGGTTCTTTTTTTGGCCAGCTCCAGGTCGAAATCAAGGGGACTGTCGCTCGAGCGGGAGAGAAACATGAAGCGAGCCGCGTCGGTTCCAGTCTCGTCCATGACCTCTCGCAGAGTGACAAAGTTGCCGCCGCGAGTCGACATCGCCTGGGGAACGCCATCCTTGTAGAGAGCCACTAGCTGAACAAGAACAACGTCCAAATTTTTGGGATCTTCTCCAATGGCCGAGATTGCCGCTTTCATGCGCGGAATATATCCGTGGTGATCCGCTCCCCATACGTCAATGAGCCACTGGTTGCCTCTCGCGAATTTGTCGCGGTGATAAGCTATGTCGGTCGCGAAGTAGGTGAGATAACCGTCGGACTTTCGCAGAACGCGGTCTTTGTCGTCGCCGACGGACTTCGCGTCAAACCATAATGCTCCGTCCTTTTCGAAAGAATGTCCCGATTCTTTCAATTCCGCGAGAGTCCGATCGACTGATCCGTCATCGACCAGGGAGCGTTCGGAAAAATAACGGTCATGACCGCAACGAAAGTCCGCCAGATCCTTTTTTATGCCGTCCAGTATGGCTTCCTGTCCGTATTTTTGGCAAAGTTCAAGCCCCTCCTGTTCGGGCAGATCGGGTAGCCCAGGATTGGCGGCGAGAATTTCAGCCGCGAGATCGGCTATGTACTCGCCCTTGTATCCGTCTTCCGGCGCGGGNGCCGTTNCGCCCGCGAGNTTCATTAGNTTCGCGTAAATGGACGCGCCGAGCAGACGCATCTGCTTTCCCGCGTCATTCAGGTAATATTCGGTATCGACTTCGTAACCTGCCGCGCGCAATAAACGCGCTATGCTGTCGCCGAGAGCCGCNCCGCGACCATGACCCACGTGCAAGGGNCCTGTGGGNTTGGCGGAGACATACTCCACTTGCGCGCGNATTCCGGCGCCAGCGTTGGAATGCCCGAAAGCGTCTTTTTTCTNTTCCGTCTCGCCAATGACTCCGCGCCAGAAATCTGGGCGGAAAGTTATATTGCAAAACCCGGGNCCCGCGACNTCGACTNTTTCTATCTCCGGGCATGCCTCGGCGAGTTTTTTTGCCANNGTGGCCGCAAGGTCTCTGGGCTTTAGNCCGGCCTTNCCCGCGGCGAGCATGGCCGCGTTCGTGGCGAGATCGCCATGCTGGGGATTTTTCGTTTGCTCCACTGACAGTTTTTCCGGCCAGGGCANNGACAAGTCCTTAAAAATTTCGCGAAGTGCGGAAATCGCGACGCTTTTGGGAAGCATTAATTTTCCTCTGGTTATTGCAGCGCGTAATTCAGGACGCCGGAAAGGGAGTTTATGAGATCGACGCGCAATTCGTCGCACTGGCTGGTCAGCCCCGCGAGACTTGGGCCGATCATTTTNCCCAGGACNGCGCGAGGGCTTATCTCCATCCACCAGCGGATACCGGCGAGATAGAGATTGCGAATAAGACGCGCCCAGTAAACGGGCGAGATCATCTGTCGCCACACGCTTTTTTTCGCGCCGGCCGCCGTGATGATTGGATTCGCGTCGATATTGGCGTACACAGGGAATTTGGGATCTTTCCAGATCGTCTTTTCCAGAAGTGGCTGGAGCGCTTCGTTAGCCTCGTTCATCAGCGGACTATGAAAGGCGCCGCTGACTTTTAACTGGACGCCTTTTCCTTTGNTCGCTTTNGCGCGACGGATTGTCTCCGCNACNGCGTCCTTATGGCCGCTGACGACGGTCTGCTCGGGAGTGTTGAAATTGGCCGCGAGAACGATCTGTCCGGTTTCGGAGGCGACGGCTTCGACAATTTCGCGAACTTTTCCTTCGTCAAGGCGGACGATGGCCGCCATAGCGCCGACTCCCTCGGGATCGGCCTCGGCCATAAGCTTGCCGCGCAGGGACGTTATCTCGAGAGCGCTCTTTGGCGAGATCGCTCCCGCCGCCGCGAGAGCGGCGAATTCGCCCAGACTGTGCCCNGCGCAAGCCGACGGACGAATGTCGCGCCTTTTGGAAACGGCGTTCCAGAGATTTAAATTGGTTACGGTCAGGGCCGGTTGCAGGGAGCGCGTGTCGCTCATTTCTTCGTCGGTTCCCGACCAGTATATTTCCCGCAGGGGCANACCGCTTATTTTTTCGGCTTCCTTCCAGTATTCCATGGCGTCTTTGTCGGCCTCCGCCAGATCNTTGCCCATGCCTGATTCCTGGGANCCTTGGCCAGAAAAAAGAATCGCCGGNCGATCGAGAATTGAATTGGCTATTTCTTGGGCCGGATTAACNGGGCTGACAAGACATCGCGCGTTTGAAGACATATGCACCTCCAGGCGGGGAACGCTATCGATCCCCGTTTTTTTTACTTTAAATAAAAGGGGTTTGGCAAGAATGTATTTGGCGCGTCCCAGGGCCGAAAAACGCGGCCGATAGACGAAGATATGNCCGNNCGCCTACTATAGCGAATCGCGATGAAATTTNNGCNTAATCGTCAAGGATTCGCCGNGCGAACGCNCCCGCTAAGGCGAAGTTAATCGTAGCTCGCTTCNCCGCCNGGCGAGTTCAAACGCGATTCGCTATAGCCGATAAAGAGCGTGATCTGGCGAATAGGGGAGGAAGGATACAGGAAGCTGGATATTAACGCGCGTCTCTCCGCGATCCATAGCGAATGGGGGGAGTCCGAGCCGCTAAANCTGTCAGGCGAAGTTGGAGCGAGTTCGAAATAAAATTCTCTCGNCCAATGGCGNCCTTGCCGCTCGAAGTCCCGCGACGACTTTGAAATTTTGTTTGCGACTCGATATAGGCTAACCGTTGATAAGCGCCGCGAGTTTTTCCGCGTGGATCCTGGCTTTGGCCATGATCGCGTCGCGGGCTTTTTTGTCTTCCCTGTCGATTAGCGCCATGCCGTAGGAAACGACATATCCGACATAATCAAGTTTTACGAATTTGGCCATGGCGAGGAACGGAGGNAAAAGACTTTCCAGCGCGAACCCTTCCGCGCCGGTCGGAGAATATTCGGCTTCGGGCGCGCCGGTCGTGAAGGAGAGAATAAATTTCTTGCCCTTGAGAGNGTTGCCTCCCGACCCATAGGCGAAGCCATGGACGAAGACGTCTTCGACATATCTATGCATGAGCGAAGGCGAGCCGAACCACCAGAAGGGAAACTCGAAGACTATAATGTCGGCGCCGACGACCCTCTCCTGTTCCCGGGGAACGTCGATGCGAAAATCCGGATAGAGGGCGTCGAGATAGACGATCTCCGCTTCCGGAANGGATCTATGCAGATCGTCCAGAATAGCGCGATTGGCGACGGAATTTTTATAGTCGGGATGTCCTGAAATAACCAGAATTTTTGCCATGAATTTCTCCTGAAGCGCTATGCGCGAGCGGAATTGATAATAAAAAATATATGGAGATTTTGCCAGTATTAAATAATAATAATAATCGCCGTCGGCGTAAAAGGGACGACATGGGCGCGCGAAATCCGCTTCGCGCCCGGACATCCTCGGGCATGGAGTCGCGAAAGCGACCAGGGCGTTCGGCGAGAAAAAATTTTTTCTATAAAAGCCGCNACGCCGCCAAGCCGGTCGAGCGGGCTCTCGCTAAAATTAACAGAATACTCCGGAAAATCCGATGAAAATTATAGAAATTCAAAGTTCGCGCCGCGAGGAAATGATCGATATAACGGAAGCGGTTTCACGGATCGCGAAAGAGGAGGGATGGAGCGAAGGCGCCGTTCATCTTTTCTGTCAGCATACGACTTGCGGCTTGACCATAAACGAGGGAGCGGATCCTGCCGTCAAGGCGGATCTGTTGAAATTCTTTCGGGGAATCGCGCCGCTCGACGGGGGCTGGAGCCATCTGGAGGGAAACAGCGACGCCCATATTCGCTCGAGTCTTTTGGGAGTATCCCTGCTTGTTCCCGTAGTCGATGGCGAGCTGGCGCTGGGGACATGGCAACATATTTATTTATACGAAGGCGACGGGCCGAGAAAGAGACGCGTTCTCGTCCAGCTTTCGCGCTAGAAGCTCAACTTTCGCGATTAAAAACTTTCCTTCGCGAGCCGACATGCGATGAGCGACGATATTAAATTCGATAAAGATCAGCGGGACGACGACGCGCGGGACGCTTCGGATTCCCTGCATCCAGCGGATCTCGCCGATCATCTCGAGAATTTAAGTCGCGAAAAGCGCGTGAGCGCGTTAAGCCAGATGTCTTCGGAGGACGCGGCCGACGCTCTCGCCGAGCTCGAAGGCAATATCGCGGCCGACGCTCTAGCCACGCTCGACGTCGATGTCGCGGCGCAGATCCTCGCGGAGATGGATCCCGACGACGCCGCCGACGTGCTCGATGACATCGACGTCGTTCATCGCGACGAGCTGCTGGAAAAACTAACAAAAGAAGATTCGGAAGAGCTTCGCAATCTGCTTCATTTCGATCCGGACTCGGCCGCCGGCGTAATGAACAGCGAGCTGATCCTGCTCGAAAAACATTTGACCGTCGACGAGGCCATCGCCCATATCAGGAGCGAAATGGAGGAAAAGGAAAGCCCCTATTACGGCTATGTGGTGGACGACCATGACGTGCTCGTGGGCGTGC
>JAAUYY010000132.1 GCA_014804865.1 Desulfovibrio sp. | reverse complement strand
AATTTGCCAGCCAAAGGCCAATCCTGCGAGGACTGTTTGCGCTGTCGCGCGAAACCGCAAAGGGACGGCAAAGCGCGGCGCGCCGCGGAGGCAATTTCAGGCGCAATTTTCTATAAAAAACGCGAGATAGAGCGCGGATTATTTGCGAATGATAGCGCTCGCGATCCCCAGCGCGGTTAAAACAAGCGTAGTTTGGGCTATAATTGTTCCAATAACCCATTTAAGAATTCGCGTCTCCGCTTCGCGCAGATCGCCTTTTGTCGCCAATTCCTTCATACGACTCGCGTCGTAGGCGGCGAAAGCGTTTCGCATGGCTTCGGCCTGCGCCCGCGCCTGTTTTTCCGGAACGTCCGCGGCTTTTAGCTCGTCAAAGAATTTGAGGGGATCAAAGGCGTATTCCATGAATATAAAAATAAGTAGAATCTGAAAGAATGTCAAAGCGGGCGCGGCTTGCCGACGTTTATTTACGCAAGATTATCGTTCGCCCCGCGTCTCGTCGGCTGGGTAAGCGACGCGAATTATAAGGGAATTTACCGGGGCCCGGGCAACTTCGGTTCCCCGATTTCGAGAACATGACGCCGCGGCAAGCGAGATTTTCATATCCATTTCATTATATATTACAATTCAACGCTTTTTCTAAAATCCGAAGTATGCCGCGTATAGCAAAAAAGTCCCGCGAAAATTCGCGGGACTTTTAGCGTCATTTCTGGCGGAACGGAAGGGACTTGAACCCTCGGCCTCCGACGTGACAGGCCGGCGTTATAACCATCTTAACTACCGTTCCGCAATGTATGGTAGGCAGTACAGGACTTGAACCTGTGGCCTCCGCCGTGTGAAGGCGGCGCTCTACCAACTGAGCCAACTGCCCTCATGGCAAAATCAGTTTTACACCAGGCCGCCTCTCGAGTCAAGAAATTTTTAAAAATTTTTTATTTCGAGGGTTCTGTAAGTCCCCAGCGCGGAAAGAGAGCCTGGCCGTCTCCGGTCGGCACTTTCTTGGCGTCGCCGCCATGTCGCGTGGTGAGGTAAATGCCTCGCGAGCCGCCTCTGGAGGAGCTAAAGGCGATAAAATAACTGTCCGCGCAGAAGGACGGTTGCTCGTCGCTTCCCGGGCCGAAGCTCACCTGTCTTTCCTNGCCANTAAGCAGATCNTGCACAAAGATCCGGTTGCCGTACGGCGTCATTCGGCTATAAACCACCAGNGTCCCGTCCGGAGCGAGGTTGGCTTCGGAATTNTACGTTCCGTTCATGCTGACTCGCGAAACGGAGCCGCTCCCCAGATCCTTGAGGAAAATCTGNGGNCCGCCCAGGCGCGAGGAAGTAAAGGCCATTTTCGTCCCCGTCTTATCGAAAGTCGGCGAAACGTTTATGGAGTTGTTTTCCTCGAGGATCCGCTCTTTCTGGAAAACATGATTGAGCAGATATATTACCGGNTAGCGTCCCTTGGAAAGCGCGACGGCGANCTTGTTGTCCGGCATGAAAGAAGGCCCGATAACCACATTGCCCGGAAAACGAATCCTTTGAACCTTGCCCGANGCCCTGTCCCAGACNCCAAGGGCGTGGGATTTNGGATCAATATGGCTAAATACCACAAACCNGCCGTCGGGCGACCAGGACGGCGAGAGAGCTTCGCCGGGCATATTGGTAATCCGGCGCAAATCGCGTCCNGTAGGCTTTACGAGCCANACGTTCGCCGACATCTTGCCGGTTTTTTTGATAAAGGCCAGAGTGGANCGGAAAAAGTCTCCGCTNCCTGTCAACACTTCCAGCAAATCGGCGCAAAATCGATCGGCCACCTGNGGCAGATCGGAGCTGGATACGCGGGGATATTCCTTGCCGAAAATCCTGCCTCCGGTATTGGTCTCGAAAGCGCGNATCTGAACNGCTCCCGTTCCCGAATCGCCGTTCGGCCAATAGGAAGTNACAANAATATCCGAGCCCGCTATCTGNAANCGTTTANAATCCAGCGAAGGCGGCTCCCAGCCGTTGAGCACGGTTCCGCCGAGGACTGCCTGCGGGGGCGTCAGGCGCATGAAAGGCAAAAAGCTCAAATTCTGATCGATGTAAGACTGCAACTGCGCGCCCATTCCCGTCGCCTGTCTGTCCGGNCCNACAAGGGGCGCGGCGAGGGCCAGATTNACNAGATTTTGCCCGGGATTCATTATATCCACGCGCAAGGCCGCCCCGGCCTCGCTCGCGAACAAGAATAGCGCGAGCGTAATTAATAAGAGTATTTTTTTCATGGCGTCCCGCTCCTGTTTGGCTGATTGTTTATTTATAAATATTCCTCTGGGAAATTCGCGATTTTTATAGCGAGCGGCTAATGAGAATACCCGCATAATTTGCGCGCCAAAAGCGATTGTAGGCGCGCGGGACGCGTTTCTCTCTCGCTATGGCGGNTTCGCGCCGCAAAGACGCCCGCGAAATTGCCGCGAGGCGAATTTGCTTCGCCNCGGGGGTAATTTTAAGCGCGATTTGCTATAGAAGCTGTCTTCATGGCTTCCANNGCCGGATTTTATAATCCGGCGCGCCGCGATAAGCGGCGAGAATGGGCCAAAAACCGCGCTTTTTGGCGACTNTTCCTCTTCGTAACCGNTTGAAAAACGGTTACGAAGACATATTCTTATTGACGCGTGAGCGTAAAGGTCAGATCGAGAAAATCGCCTATGCCCTCCGGCGGGGTCGGCACGCGCTTGGCCCTGTTTATGCCCTGGAGAACATACTTATCGAGCAAGGCGTCNCCGCTGCCCTTTATAATCGAGCATGAAGTTATTTTCCCCGTCTTATTGAAATTTACCTGCGCGGTCGCGTAATATGTCCCCGGTTTTGTCTGCATGGGTATATACATGGAATTGCGCAAAGAGCGGACGACCTTCGCTATATATGGGGCGAATTTATCGTCGTAGCGGCTCTGCGCCAGAACNGGCTTTTCCGTCGTCTCCCGGGCNACTTCGNTCTTGTCGNCGACNCGCTTTTCTTCGGCTTTCGGCGCCNGCTCCTTTTTGTCCGCGACTGGCGCTTCGGCCTTGTCGGGAAGAGATTTCGCGGGCGCGGNANCCGCCGCNACGGCTTTCGGCTGCGTCGGGGCAGGTTTTTCAGCTTCGATTTTTTGCTCTTTCTGCTCTTTNNCGCCTTTGGGCGCGTTTTGGCNGGCNTGCGGCAATTGTTTTCCCGCGCTTTTNGCCGCCTGCTCCGCCTTGGCTTTGGCTCCGGCGTTCATCGCGGCNGCCCGCGCTTCGGCCGCCCCNGATTCCTCGACGTAACGCGACGGATCCGCCGCGTCGTCGGGAGTNCTTCCCTGCGGTCCGCCCGTCCAGAATGANAGATAGATNTCGGCCGGCATACCNTAAGGCGGNTCGCCGAACGGAGCCGCGGCTTTTACCGCGGCGCAGGCCGANGCGTCGAGGGCCTCGAGCCCCGACGAACGNTGCGCCTTGCATTCCAGAAGCTTGCCATGCCCATCGAGNCCAATGCGAAGTTTTAANCGATATTCTCTTTTAAGTTGCGGCGGCGGCGACCATTTNGCGACAATTTTGTCCATCACCTTGGANGAATAGCCTTCGTCCTGTCCCACGGCCATGACGCTGGCGGGGAGGCATTCGCTCGCCTGGAACAAAAGTCCGCATAAGGCGCTCGCCGCGATGACGCCCATATATTTCATATCGTGTCTCCAGTCTCGCGCGTCGCGCCGACGCGCCGAAAATCGCGGGCGGCGAAGTCGCCCGATCCCTGTCATCTTATCGTCGCCCCATCAACTCGTCCATGGTAAAGACCACATCGAGTTCCGTATAGCCGCTGTTTGGCGGCGGCGGAAAATCTCCGGCCGCGCTTGTTCGCAAAATCGCGTTCACAGCCGAGGCGTCGTATTGGGGGTTGCCGGAGCTTTGCGAGACAACGGCCTGTTGAACGACGCCCTGCAGATCTACGTTTACCTTCACTACGCAGACGAGACTCTTCCTGCCTCCGGCGGCGAATCCCCAGTTGGGACGCACCGCGACCATGACCTGCCCTATGTAAACGTCGCCGAGTCCTCCGCCGCCGGGCCCTCCGCCCTCGCCTCCTCCGCCGCCGCGATTGCCTCTGGCGTTTTTTTGCGCCTGGGCGAGAGCCTGCTCGATGGCGTTGCCCTTGTCTCCCGAGGAAGCTCGAGACGTGGCCTTGCGCGCCTGTTGCAAAGCGGCCGCTATGGGATCCTGCGCCGGTTTTTTCGGAGTCGGTTTTTTTGGGGGCGCTTTTTTGGGCGGTTCCTTTTTCGGCTCCGGTTTTTTGGGTTCGGGCTTTTTGGGTTCCGGTTTAGGCTCTGGCTTCGGCACCGGTTTTGGCTCGAGCTTCGCCTCTTTTACCGGCTCCGGTTTGGGCGGAGTCTCGGGTTTTGGCTGTTCCTGAGGCGGTTTGGGTATTTCTATGGGCTCGGGCTTAATTTCGGCCGGCTCGGGCTCGACCGCCCTGGGCGGAACTTTCGTCGGCTCGGGAGTTTTAATTTCTTCCCTGGCGAGGGCCGCGGTTTCGCTCTGGGGCGCGGGAGGCGTGGGCGCGAGCTCGCCTTCGCCAGTTTCGCCCATGTGCCCGAGTATGGGAGACGGAGTCCTGTTTCCTCCCGGAGCGCCCTCGACAAGACTTATGGTTATCGGCGGCGCGTCAAGCTTGACCGGCCCCGACCCCGGCCAGAACCAGAGAGCCAGGAAAACCGCCGTATGCAGGCAAATTGAAAGGATATAGGCGGCGAGGCGCATTTATTCCTTCTTCGGATCCCCGGCTCGCGCGTCGGGCAAAGGCGGCTGTCCGGCCTCCGCCATAACGCCAAGATTCTCGATTCCGCAGGCTTTAATCTCGCCCATCACTTCCACGACCAGCCCGTACGGGACTTCCTTGTCCGCCTGTAAAAACAGACTGCGGTTCTTGTCCTTGACCAGATTCTGAAGATAACCGGCCAATTCGGGAAGGGAGTTGACGGCGTACTCGTCGAGAAAGATTCTCCCGTCCCGTCGAATCGTAAGCACGAGATGGTCGTTCTCCGAGGGCAGGACTTCCACCTGTTTGGTCTGCGGCAGGTCGACCTCGAGTCCCTCGTTCATCATGGGCGTGGCGACCATGAAAATAATTAACAAAACCAGCATGACATCCACGAAAGGAGTCACGTTGATTTCGGCGACGAATTTATTGTTCATTAGAGCTCGGTCGCGCCTGTTCTCTGGGCGGGTCTATGCGCGTTCAATTCCCGCTGAATCCGATTCAGGAAATAAGACGTAAAATTAACCATCAACGTATCGACCTGGGAAAGAATCCCCTGAAAAAGATTGTAACCCACAGTCGCCGGGATAGCCACGGCCAGGCCGAGCGCGGTCGCGACCAGCGCCTCCGATATGCCCGGGGCGACAGTCGCGAGAGAGGCGGATTTGGACAAGCCTATGGAATGAAACGAATTCATGATGCCCCAGACAGTGCCGAAGAGTCCGATAAAAGGGGCGGTGTTCGCGGTCGTCGCGAGAAATGAAAGAGAGCTTTGCATTCGCGCGAGCTCGCTGGCCGCTCCCTGCCGCAAGGCGCGGCGAACGTTGTCGACCACGACCTCCGACGCGTTCCCAAGCTCGCGGGAACGATTAAACTCCACGACGCCNTGATGCGCTATATAATAGAGCGGAGAGGCGGGATCGGCTCCCAGGGATTGCACCGCGTCTCGCAGGCTCGCGGCCTTGTCAAATCGATCCAGTCCGCTTTCGGCCTTTCTGCGGGCCGATGTCAGGGAAAAATATTTCTGGAACATCAAACCCCAGCTGGCGATCGACATGACAACAAGCAGGCCNAGCACGATCTGCGCCACAAGGCTGGCGTTTTTAACCATTGTAAAAATGTTAAATTCCATCAATCTCTCCCGAAAAGACAAGTTGCTCAATCCCGNATTTATGTCCGCAAAGAATGGCTTGCAATCTCGATTTTTTCAAGANTTTTTTTAGNGTTCGCGTTTTNGCTCGCGGCGGGCGAAGGGCGCGTTTTAGCGCGACTGAAATATTTTGATAATCCGCCCTCTTGCAAAGCTCGGCGCCATATTTTATCCTGTCTTAATGCGCGAAAAAGGATTTCGTATTTCGCGACCAAAGTTCGCTTTGCCAGTCGCGATTCTCTGTCTGTCTGTTCTTGTCTTCGCTATTCCCTGCCTCGCGGCGGATAGCCATTACTCTCCTTTATTTAAAGACGGGCGAACCCTGGAAGATCATAGGAAGAGAAAGGCTCCCCCGAGCGCGGTAACCATGCGCGAGGCCGTCGAAAGAGCTTTGCGGCATAATCCGTCCCTTGGCAGCTCGGAAGCGCAAAGCAAATCGTCCGAAGAGACGCGAAAGTCGCGACGCGGCGCCTTCGGCCCAAGATTGAGCATGAGCTACTCGGCCGTCAAGCAGGAGTCGAAGACTTCCCCGCAAACTTCGCGTCCGCCGGAATTTGGCACATACGCCTGGACAGTGGAGGCGACGCAACCCATATTTCAGGGCTTGCGCCTCCTGGCCAACTATCAGAGAGCGGCCTTGCAGGCGGAAAGCGACAAGGCATCCCTGCGCCAGGCGGAACTGTCGATGACGGCCGACGTTCAGCAAGAATTTCTCAACTGCCTGCGGGCCGAAGAGAACACAAGGAGCGAAAGGGACGCGNTCGCCCGTCTAAAGGATCAATTAAATATTACNCGGGCCTTTTACGAAGTGGGATTGCGGCCCAGACTGGACGTTTTGCAGGCCGAAGTGGATGTGAGTCAGGCGGAAACCACTTTAATTGAAGCCGAAAACGTTTACGCCAACTCTCTCGCCAGACTTAATACGCTCCTCGGCTACCCCGCGAACATGGCTGTCGCCTATACGGGAACTCTCGCCTTCGCGCCTTTTAAACTGACCCTGGAAGAATGTCTGAATCGCGCCTACGCCCAGCGGCCCGATCTCTTCGTCGCCGCGAAGGCGGTCGAGATCGCGAAAAAGGATCAAATGGCCGTTCAAAGCGACTATTACCCGCAGATCGAGGCTTATTACAGCATAACTCAAAGGGGGAACAGCCCGGACTTGCAGGAAAAAGGCGAGGGCGGCTCCAGATCGCAGGTATGGGAAGTAGGCGGTCGGGCGACCTGGAANGTGTTTCAGTGGGGAACGACNTTTTTCGATGATCGAGCGGCGGGAGAGCTCGTCCGAAAAATGAAATTCGAGGAAGAGAATTTAAAGCTCAATGTCGGCTACGACGTAAAGTCGCGTTTTCTCGCTTTGCGCGAAGCCGAAAAACGCATCGCCGTCGCGGAAAAGGCGGTCGCCCANGCGACGGAATCTTACGAAGCCGCCCTCGCCCGCTATCGCGAACAGGTTGGAACAAACTTTGACGTGCTAAACGCCTCGTCAAATCTTCTCCGCGCGCAAGCTTCGCTAACCTCCGCGCGCGCCGATTACCTCACCGCTCTGGCGCAGCTTTACGTAGCCATGGGCGAATTTCATCCGGATCTCTCGCGTCCATGACCGAGCCTTCTCGTCGGGACAACTTTTCTTATACATTATACACAGCGGAAATAGCTCGTCGAATATGGATCAGGAAATAAAGAATCAGAATAAGGAAGCTCTTAAAATTACGCCGCTCGGCGGTTTGGGAGAAATTGGATTAAATTGCCAACTCTGGGAATNCGGCGATCAGATCGTTATGGTCGATTGCGGCCTGATGTTTCCGGACGATTCGCATCTCGGCGTGGACGTGCTTATCCCCCATTTCGGATCCATGCGGGCGATCAAGGACAAATTGCTGGGCATAGTGCTTACGCACGGACACGAAGATCATATTGGCGCTTTGCCCTGGATTNTGCCGGAACTAAAGGGAACGCGCCTTTACGGCTCTAAGTTTACGCTTGCTCTGGTTCGCAAGAAACTTGAGGAATTCGGCCTCGAAAAACAAGTCGAATTCGTTCCCGTAAGCCCTGACGAGCCCNTGGCTCTGGGAAATTTTACCTTTCGCTTTTTTCCCGTCTGTCANTCGATCCCGCATGGATTCGGACTCGGAGTCGAGACTCCGGTCGGCAAGGTGATTCATAGCGGCGATTTCAAAATAGATCCAAATCCTCTCGCNGGGCCGGGAACCAATCTCGACGATTTCCGCAAATTCGCGGGAGAGAAAGGCGTCCGTCTTCTCCTGTCGGATTCCACAAACGTCATGCGCGAAGGTTTTTCCTTGACCGAGCGCGAAGTGATGGAGTCTCTCGACAAAGTATTTGCGAAAGCGCCGGGGCGGATCATCGTAACGCTCTTCTCGAGCCATATCCAGCGCATTCAGGAAGTATTTGATCTTTCCGCCAAATATGGGCGATGCGTCATCGTCAGCGGCAAATCTCTGGCCAGCAATATCGATATCGCTTCCAGTCTGGGCGATCTCGTCCTTCCGCCCGATTTTCACAACGCCTTTTACGGCGTGCCCGATCTTCCCGACGACAAGATCACGATTATCGTAACCGGAGCGCAGGGCGAGCCCTTGTCGGCGCTTTCGCGCATGGCCAGGGGCGATCATAAGCAACTCTCGATCCAGCCCGGCGACACCGTGGTCATGAGTTCCCGCGTCATTCCCGGAAACGCGCGGCCCATCTCGCGAATGATCAACGACATGTTTAAACTGGGAGCCGAAGTGCTGTACGAACAGTCGCACGCGGTGCACGCGTCCGGCCACGCCCACCGCGAGGAATTGACGCAAATGATCGAGGCGACGCGTCCCGAATATTTCCTTCCCATACACGGCGAGTACCAGCATCTGGTCATGCACGCTCGCCTGGCGGAGGAAAGCGGCGTGGAAAAGGGCAAGGCCATGGTTTTGCAAAACGGTCAGCCTTTGCGCCTGGACGCGGAGGGATGCGGTCTGGAGCCAGCCGTTCCTGTAAATTACACTCTCGTCGACGGCAAGGGAGTCGGCGACGTCGGCGCCTCGGTTTTGAAAGAGCGCAGGATACTGGGCGACGAAGGCGTCGTCATTGTCGATGTCATTCTCGACGAAAACGATGGCAGCATAATAAAAGGCCCCGAAATAACCTCGCGCGGATTCGTCTATGAGCAACAATTAAGCTATTTGCTCGAAGACGCCAAATGTCTGG
>JAAUYY010000131.1 GCA_014804865.1 Desulfovibrio sp. | reverse complement strand
TAAAGATATATTCCTTGCGGTGAACACATATTTTCATAATTTCGCGGCGATAATCGCCGCTAGAGTCGAACATGATAAACCGCAAAGTTAATTTTTAATACGATCAGATCTCGATTATTTCGAATTGTCTTTTAATCCCAATGGGAAGAAATCGTCGGCTGGGACAGAAAACATGATGCCAACTCCTGGCTGATCAAGCACCTCGGATTCTCTAATAGCGCGAGATATTTTTTCTTCCTGCTCTTTAAGAACGAGGATAAGCAGAATCTCTTTCTCGGGCACGACAGTAATGCCGAAAAAACTATCGTCTTTTTCGCGCGCCGTGCCTCGAGCCTTAAGCACAGTGCCGCCTGTCGCTCCGGCGTCGCGGGCGACGTCGATAATGTCCTCCGCGAGGCCAGCGTTGACAACAATAAAGAGGAGGGAGCGTTCAATTTTTCGCGTCATACTACCCGCCGGAGATACTGACGAGTCGTCGGTCATATGCGGCGACGACGCGTCCTTCGAGTTAAAATGGTAAAAAGTCTCAAGGTTTAATACGATGCCTACTCCGGGCATTTTTACGCATAAATCCGGGGCCATCCGCAAAGCTTCTTTTATGCGCGGCATGACGGTTTCCGACGCTACTGTAAATACTATTTCTTTGTCCATGTCGCCAAGACAGAGCATTCTCCAGAAGGTGCTCTGACTTGTTCCCGTTCCGAAAACTGTCGTGTTTCCGGTCGCGCCCGCCTCGCGAGTAAGTTCTATTACGCGTTCCCCGCGTCCGCGGCGGACTACGCTAATTAGCAGCTGATTTTCGTTCGGCATAACGCCTCGCGCTCCGAAGTCTGATTTTATAAATAATCCCAAGAATTTGAATCGCGATCAAGGGCGTCATGGCTATGAGCGCGATGGCGCCGAAAGCGTCAAGCGCGGACAGATTCCCAAATTCGTTGGCCGCTCCCAGAGCAAAGGAGAGAATAAATGTCGACGCCATGGGGCCGCTGGCCACTCCGCCGGAATCGAACGCTATGGCAGTAAAAAGAGGAGGGCAAACGATAGTTATACCCAGGGCGAGAATATAACCCGGCAAGACAAAGGCCCAGAGAGAAAGGCCATAGTACACGCGGATAAGGGAGAGAGCCACCGCGCTAGCCACCCCTACGCAGAGAAATATCAGAATAACTCTGCTTTTTATGGCGCCGCCGGATACTTCTTCAACTTGTCTGGTTAATACCCAGACCGCGGGCTCGGCGCAGACAGCGAGCGCGCCAAGGACGAAGGCGACCAGCGCGATGAGCCATACGGAATCCATCTTTGCGAGCATCGAGCCTAGCATCGTCCCCGCCGGAATGAATCCGCCCTTTACGCCTATAAAAAAGCAAACCAATCCTATATAAGTATAAGATAGCCCCAGGATTGTGCGGATAATTTGACGGGTTCGCATTTTTCCGAAAAGGAAAAGCTTGAAAAGAATAAAAAGGAAGACAAGGGGAGCGAGAGCCATGGCCGTTTCTTCCGCGACTTCCGGAACGTAGCGTAGAAAATGTCCCCACAGGGTCGACGTTTCTTCAAGAATCGCGTTTTCTGACCCAGCCGCGCCTTCTTTGACGAAAAGCCCAAGGATGAGCACAGCTAGAATTGGCCCAATCGACGCCACGCCTATGAGGCCGAAGCTATCGTCGTTGTCGCTTTTCGCTCGCACGGCCGCCACGCCTATGCCCAAAGCCAGGATGAAGGGAACTGTCATGGGGCCGGTAGTAGCGCCGCCGGCATCGAAGGCGATTCCCAGAAAGCCTTGTTGCGCGAAGAAAGCGCAGATAAAGACCAAAGCGTAAAAGACGGCGAGCAAAATCCGCAACGATAGTTGAAAAACAATGCGCGCGAGAGCGATCGAGACAAAAAGTCCCACTCCCGAAGCGATCATTAAAACCAGACCAAATTGCGACAGATCCGGACTAACCGCTTTTACCTGCTGGGACAGAACATGAACGTCGGGCTCGGCGATAGTTATAAAAAAACCAATGATAAAGCCCGATATGAGGAGCAGGGTCAGATTGCGTTTTTTGGTGAGCGCGGATCCGGCTCTAGCGCCAATGGGAACAATTCCTATTTCGGCGCCAACCAGGAAAACTGCCAAACCAACGATGAGGAGCAAACCGCCGACAATGAATTTATATAGGGCGTCGCCCATGGGGGCTACCGTAAAATGAAGCGCCCAGACGACGATCATTACAGGAATTACGGAAATCGCCGCTTCCTTAATTTTCTCCATGAGAATCATAGATTATTCCGCGAAAATCTTTGAGTCGCCATGAAAATAAGTTCTTCGCCTCGAACGCCAATCGACAAAAATTCTTGTCTGAAAGTCGCGGCTATCCCGAGCCGCGCATTTACTTAATAACTAAAATACGCTCGAACGCAACGCCTTTTAGCGCAATAATCGTCTTAAAACTCGAGATATTTATAGCGGCAGGCGCGTTTTAGCGCGCCGCGACGAAAGCGGCGATTGACGACGGGGACCATCGCGCGAACAGACGCGATAGCCGAGCCATCTCTCTAACGAGGTCTATACTCGTATTTTAGCCAGGGTTCGATGAATTCCGCGGGTTTGCCTCCCGAATCCAGATGAACGAGAAGAGCGCTCCCAAATACCGCCGCGTTGGGCAGAACTTCCAGCTCCTCGAGTTGCGAGGGATGGCGCAAGCCAAAACCGAGCGCGACCGGGATCGTAAATATGTCTTTCGCTCTACGAATTACGGCGTCGATATTTAACGCGATTCGCTTTCTCTCGCCGGTAATTCCCATTACAGAAACGACGTAAACGTAACCTTTGGCGTCTTTCGCGTATAACTCCATTCTCTGGGGGCTGGTATTGGGCCCAACCAATGGTATCAGCGCGATATCGCGTTTTTCAANGGCCAAACGCGTATTTTCCGATTCCTCGTAGGGCAAGTCGGGGATTATTAAGCCCGNTACTCCGCATTCCTTCGCCTTGTCGGCGAGTTTTCCCAGCCCGTACTGCCAAAAAGGATTCATATAGCCCATAAGAACCAGGGAAGNCCTAAACTTGTAATTGGCCAGTCCGCCGAGCAGACGTTTAAGATTTACGCCCTGGGAAATNACTCTCCGCGACGCCTCTTCGATGACTGGGCCGTCGGCTACAGGATCCGAAAAAGGAACGCCAATTTCAATAATGTCGGCTCCCGATTGATCGAGAAGAATCAGATACTCCCAAAATTTGTCCCATTCGGGGAACCCGGCTGTAAGAAAGGGAATTATGGCGATTCTTCCCTGATCGTTGGCCGCTCTAATCTTTTCTTCCAATTCATGCATGGCTTTTCTCCTTTCGCGCGGAGTTAACTATATCCATATCCTTGTCGCCGCGGCCCGATAGATTCGCGACAACGAGCGAACCCGGCTTCATATTCTTCGCGTTCTCAAATATCCAGGCCAGGGCGTGCGATGATTCCAGGGCGGGAAGTATGCCCTCCGCCGCGCAAAGGCGGNCGAAGGCGTCCAGCGCCTGATCGTCTNTGATCGAATAATATTCGACTCTCCCCCTTTTATGGAGATGGGCGTGTTCGGGGCCTACGGCTGGATAATCCAACCCTGCCGAAACGGAATGNGANGGCAAGATTTGACCGTCTTCGGTCTGGAGCAACATGGAGAAGGCGCCGTGAAGAACGCCCGGGCGTCCTTGCGTAATGGAAGCGGAATTATAGCAACCGAGTTCCCCAGTGCCTCCCGCTTCGACGCCGACAAGTCTCACTTCCGAGTCTTCCTCGAAAGGATGAAACATACCTATGGCGTTTGAGCCGCCGCCCACGCAAGCTACGACTACGTCTGGCAAACGTCCTTTGATTTTTTTCATGGCTTCGCGAGTTTCCGCGCCTATTACGCTTTGAAATTCGCGGACAAGAAGCGGAAATGGATGAGGGCCCGCCGCCGTTCCAAAACAATAATGCGTCGTTTCCTGTTCGGAAATCCACGCGCGGAGAGCTTCATTAATAGCGTCTTTTAGCGTTCGCGTACCGGACTCCACCGCGATTACTTCCGCGCCTAACAATTTCATTCTTTCCACGTTCGGAGCCTGTCGCTCGACGTCTTCCGCGCCCATATAAATTTTGCATTTTAGGCCGAGTCGGGCCGCCGCGGCGGCCGTCGCGACGCCATGCTGTCCCGCTCCAGTTTCCGCGATCAGATTTTTTTTGCCAAGATGTTTGGCGAGCAAAGCCTGCCCCAGGGTATTATTAATTTTATGAGCGCCTGTATGCAAAAGATCTTCGCGTTTTAACCAAAGGTCGATTCCAAGCTCTTCGGAAAGGGTGGAACAATGGGTAAGGGGAGTAGGGCGGCCGGCGAAATTTTCAAGCAAATCTCTCAACTCCTCCTGAAATTTCGGCGTCGGGATAATCTCTTCCATGCCTTTTTCCACTTCCAGGAGGGGAGGCATTAACAATTCCGGAACGAATCTGCCGCCAAATTCCCCAAAATAACCGCGCATAAGCTTTCTCCGGTTTAAATTGTTTTTAATCATGTCTCGCGCGAGAGCGAATAATTTTTAAAATTTCGCCTATCTTTTTATGATCCTTTACGCCGGGGGACGCCTCGACTCCAGAGTTGAGATCGATTCCAGCGGGCGTCAAAGCCTTAAGCGAGTCGCTTATATTGTCTGGGTTTAAACCGCCCGCGAGAAACCAGTCGCGCGAAAATTTTGTCTCGCTCAAAGCGTTCCAATCCAGAGTTTTTCCGCTTCCGCCCAGGTTCGCGCCCGCGTCCAGGAGAAACGCGGCGCAGTAGGGAGCCCAGGAATCAAGATCTGTTTCAAACTCGCTTCTGCTCGCGTATCTTTGCGGCCAGAAAACCTTTATCACATTTTCCGAGCCAAGTTTTTCCGCGCATTCCCTCGATTGATCGCCGTGCAGTTGCAGATAATCTAACCCGACTTCGTTCCTAATCCGGGATATTTCGTCATAATCCTGATTTACAAAGACGCCGACGCGTTTTAGCGAGCCTGAATCGAAAGCGGCGGCGTCCTTTGGAGAAATGGATCTTGGGCTTGCCGGATGGAAGATAAACCCGCAATAATCGACTCCCGCTTCGGACAGATATTCCAGATCTTCCCTTCTGGTTATGCCGCATATTTTTATTATCATCGCGTTGGCCCATTTTTTATAAAGAAGCGTCTTCAAGCAATTTTCTTAAATTATCGAAGGGCGTTCCGTTTGCCATAAGAGTCGTTCCAACAAGCGCGCCCGAAAATCCGTCCCGGGAAGCCTCCTTTACGTCGTTCGCGGTCTTTATTCCGCTGGCCGCTATCCAGATTTCGTCATTGTCGGGAGAATAATCGCGAATTAATCGCGACGCTCGCGCCCGATTAACTTTAAGCGTTCCCAGATCTCTCGAGTTAACCTGAATGATTTTAGCTCCGCTGTCGCGAGCTATTTTTAAATCATGTTCGTCAAATACTTCGACGACGCATTCCAAACCGCGCTTTTCGGCTCTTTCGCGCAAATCGCGCGTAAGAGCGACATCGGGCGTAAGCCGGACAATAAGCAATAAAGCGGACGCGGGAGAGGAGGCTGTCATCTCAATCTGGAGCGGATCGAATATGAAATCCTTGCGAAGAATGGGGAGATCAGCGACGCTCGCCGCTCGACGCATGAAATCAAAATCGCCTTTAAACCAGGTTTCCTCAGTAAGAATCGAAAGCGCGGCGGCGCCACCCGCCGCGTATTGCCGAACTACGTCCTCGACTTCGGCTCTAACGCGAATATCGCCCAGGGATGGAGAAGCGCGCTTGAATTCCGCGATTATCGGGAATGGGGCGCGCCGTTCGGTCAAGGCGCGGGAAAAAGAGGGACGATCTCCCGCGAAAGGCGAAGGGAACTCGTCTTTTTCCGCCAATTCGCGCAGTCGCGAGAGTTCCGATCGTTTAGCGTCCATGAATTTAGACAGAGGCATCGACAAATCTCCGGCCCGGATTCGAGAGCATCGCCGATCGAGCTTCCTCGACCGCCTGATCCAGACTTAATTCCGGGCGAAGGAGGAAAAGCGCGAGAGCGACATTGAGCATAACCATATCGCGCATAGCTTTTTTGCCATTGCCCGTTAAAATATCCTTTAGCGCGGCGATCGCTTCTTCTTTGGAATTAACCGCGAGATCCTCCGGCGCGCAATTTTCGACTCCATATTTGGCGGGATCGAATATGATCCATGAAACTCTGCCATTTTCGACAATCGCGATTTCGGACGCTCCCATAGGCGTCATCTCGTCGTAACCGCCAGCGCCGCAGACGACCGCTCCGCGACGCAACGGGGATTGCGCCAGAGTTTCCGCGACAAGTTTAATTAATTCGGGTCTGGCCACGCCCATCAGGAGATGGCTG
>JAAUYY010000130.1 GCA_014804865.1 Desulfovibrio sp. | reverse complement strand
TCGACCACTACGAGGAGGCTCCGCAACCTGTCGCGGACAAGGTCATCGAAGAGCATGAAAAGGCGAAGGCCGCCGCGTCCTGACGAAGTTCCGACGGCTCGGAGAATATTTTTCTGTCCTTGACAGCGCCGAGTCATGACGCTATTTGTTCAAGGAAGAATCAGAATATCCTGATTAATTTTTTACTTAACGCACATCGGAGGATGAAATGGGCTATCAGGTAACAGTGGACGTGGATAAGTGCATCGGTTGCGAGCAGTGCGTCAACGTATGCCCGACGGGCGTCTATGAGATGAAGGACGGGAAATCCGACCCCGTCAACGAAGACGAATGCCTTGGTTGCGAATCCTGTATCGAGGTCTGCGAAGGACATTGCATCACCGTCGAAGAGCGCTAGCATTCGCGGTCGCGATCTTTTCGGACGCGCGACCCCGTTCCATTGCGAATTAGATTCCGTCATCGCGCGACGGACGAGCCTCCGCGGATATCGTTCGTCGCGACGAAACGGAATTTATCATTTAATGATTCCCGCTCTTAACCGCCCGCGGTTTATTCGAAGCGAAGCTTTTTGGAGTCGCTTGGCGGGCAAAACCGAACAAAAAGAATGCGCCCTGAATTATCGTCTGTCTTTCATAGTTACGAGGCTCTGCGCGCCAGCGCCGACGNAGTTTTCGCCCGCATGGAAAAGGATTATCCAGACTGCGTAAAATGCGGTCGCGGGTGCAGCGATTGTTGTCACGCTCTTTTCGATCTGCCTCTTGTCGAGGCTATGTATCTCAACGAAGCCTTCAAAGAAGCCTTTCCCTATGGCCGCGAGCGTTCGACCGTCCTCGAANAAGCGGCCGATACGGATCGTCGTCTTGCGAAGCTGAAAAGGGATATGTACAGGGCGGAGCGCGACGGAGCGTCCGCGGAAGAGATAATGAACGAAACCGCGTCCAGGAGGATGGCTTGTCCCCTGCTTAATGAAAAGCAGGAATGCTCCCTTTACGATAAACGCCCGATCACTTGCCGCCTTTACGGCATTCCCCAGGAGATCGGGGGCAAGAGCCGCGTCTGCGGTTTTTCGGATTTTCGCGAAGGCGTAAATTATCCGACCGTCAAGATGGGAGCCATTCAGGAAAAACTCGATCGCATGGGCGGCGAAATAGCCAAAATTCTGGGCTCGCGTTTCAAACTTACCGAAATTTACATACCCCTGTCGATGGCGCTCCTGACCGACTTTAATGACAAATTTTTAGGCGTAGGCGAGGAGAGTCCCGAGAAATGAACCAGCGCCCGTCCGCATACGCGCCCTCGATCGCGCTCTTCGAGGAGGAAAAACCCGCCGAGTTGACCGCGGAGCAGGAAGCCTGCAAACGCGCCATTTACGAACGAATGAATCCTCGGCGCAGAAAATTCATAGACAAGATCGGCTACGAGATGTGGAATCCGTTTCAGGAGCCGAAGGAGCCGCTCGATATCCGCAAGGAACGGGCGGGGCGAACGCTTCAGGAACTAGCTCGGGAGTTCCTGGCCGACGTCGGCGCGGATAAAAGCGCCGAATGGAAGAAGGGCGCCATGGAATGCGCAATGGGAATTATAAAAAAGGAAGAGAAATATCAGGGCATTTTCGATTTTTGCCGCTGGTACAGGACTCTTCTCGAAAAGGAAGGACACGGCGATGAAAGCTCGTTATGACGACATTGACGAATATATCCGCGATCTTCAGGAAGAAATCAAAACGAATGAAAAATGCGCCAANCACTATTACAATCTTGGCTTGGCTTTTTTGTCCAAGCGGGATTTTGTCGCGGCCGAGGACGCTTTCCTGAAGGCCGTGGAAAATTCGCCGCGCCTGGCCGAGGCCTATGTGCAACTGGGAGGCATTTGCCAGAGTCGGGGCGATCTGGACGGATGCCTGCGCTATAACGAGGAAGCGGCCAATTTGCGNCCAAAATTCGCCATTCCGCAAAACAACATCGCCTACGCCCATCTCCAGAAAGGAGAGCCGGACAAGGCGATGGGCGCCATCGCGAAGGCGCTCCAGTGGAATCCCAACTTTATTCAGGCGAAGAACGCCCTGGGAATCGCCCATTATATGAAAAAGGAATACGAAGCGGCTGAAAAAGTTTTTCTCGATTTGCTTCGCGATCAACCGGAATTCGCCCCCGCCTGGCACAATCTCGCTCTGAATTATTTTGATCAGGGACGCTTTGAAGAGGCGGTCGATGCCTCCGATCGAGCGACCAATCTCGGCTACGAAGCTCCGGAAGGTTTTCTCAAGGATCTCGAGCCCTATAGGAAGAAGTAGGGAGAGCGGGAAAAGACGGTAAATCTGGGCGCCGCGCTCTCGATCGCGAGATAGTCGACTTATTAAAATCCTATTCGGAATTTAAATTGCCCATTTTGTTTTAACAAAAGTATTTTTATAAAAGAGAAAGGCGGAGAGCGCACAAGCTTTCCGCTTTTTTATTGGCTATAATAGATTGAAATATTATTAAATGATTTATAATTCGCTGTCCTCAGTGTCGCGCGCGAAGCGCTCCAGGCAACTGGGATTTTTCACTCCGGCTCGCTAATCTTGTTCCCCGACCCTCCGGATAGCTATAAGTCTCTCGTTCCACCAGGGTTTAAGGTTTTCGACGCAGACGAACTTCCCGGAACTCGGGCTATGAACGAATTTGCCGTCGCCCGCGTAAATGCCGGTATGCAAGCCTCGGGGGCTGCGGCTTACCTTGAAAACCATGATGTCTCCGGGTTTGGCCTCTTTCCGGCTCACCTTTTTGCCCGCCTTGGCCTGATCCGTAGTTATTCTGGGAATGTTTACTCCGCGTTGTTTATAAGACCACCACACTAGCCCCGAGCAGTCGAAACCGTTTCGGGGCGAAGCTCCTCCGGGGCAATATTTCTTTCCCATTTGAGAGCACGCGATCTTTACCACGCCGGTCGCGTTTGGCGGCGCCTCCAGACTGGCTTTGCCGGACGAGCCGAAAAAGCCGCATCCTGAAAGCCCGAGACAGAAGGCGAGGGACAGCGCCATAATATAGGCGTAACGAGGCATGGAATATTCCTTTTAGTATAGCGAACGGAATGAAATTTTCCGCTCGGCATGACCGCATTCCTTTGCGCGGACTCGCGAAATTGGCGAATATGGGCGTTAGCATATCGGGGATTTTCAAACGAATTCCGCCAGAGCGCGCCGAAAGCGGCTTCAATTTATTTTATTCATATATATCGGATTTTCCGGCTTTCGCTTAACGGCGGCAAACTGGACGCTCTCTCTTGCGTCCCGTCGCGAAAAATAGTAAAAATAAAAAAAATTTTATTCCGAGGCGACAGGTATGAGCAAGAGTCCGATAACCATTAAAGGCTATGTAACCTCTCTCCCGCGCGATATGGATCCGCGGCAGGCCAACGTGGCCATCGTCCAGGATAATATCGAATATCGAATTTTGCCTCGCGGCGCGGGCATCGATCTCGACGACGAAGTAAACGTTTCCGTGGAAGCCACTGGCGTCGCGGAAGACGGCGAGGACGGAGTCGTCTATTTTACCGTTCGCGGTTATAAAGTTCTCGAAGACGACGCGTGGGGGGAGGACGACGACTGGCCAGAGGAATAAAATATAAAATTAGGGATAATTAAGCCGGAACCCTGTTCCGGTTTTTTTATGGGCCAAAATCGCGGGAACGCCTAAAATTTAAAACGCTCCGCCGACTCGATCGCGACGCGACTTCGCGGAACAGATCTCGGAGTCCGTTTCCAGCCATCGCCGCGGGCGAACTCGCGCGCAAAAAGGCGCGACGGGCGCCTTTAAATCTCAAAAATGAAAGTTAAGGCGCTACTCAAGACGTCGCGAGAAATTTATTTTTAGTTTTCGCTATGTGTTCGAGTTCCTCGGTAATGTCCAGCGCGTCCCATATTCTAACTGCCGCCGCGCAGAGGCCATGGCGCGAGAGCCAGACAGCGCGGGGAAGAATGTCCCCCAGCTCGCGGAGCGCCGCGACGGCGTTTTCCGCGGTCTCCTTCGAGCCCAACGGAGCTTCGGGAGCGACGGCGAAGCGTTTTTCCCATAATTCCGTTTCGTATAGCCAGGAAGATAGCAAGGAACCGTCGACCGGCGTCGCGGCTACGCGCCATTCGAGAGCTTGCAGATTGGCGGGGTGGGTATGGAGGATCGCTCGGGCGTCCGAAAAAGCGGCGTAAACAGCGGCGTGCAAGCGCCATTCCGAGGACGCGGCTTTGGCTCCGTATTTCTTTTCTCCGCTCAAGGAAAGGACGACAAAATCGCCAGCCTTGAGGCGGCCTTTGCATGTTCCGCTCGCGGTTATGACAAAAAGATCGGGAGCTATCCTGACGCTGGCGTTGCCGCTCAAGCCGTCCATATGGCCGCGCGTCCACGCGACGTGGCAACATTTGGCCAGTTTCGAGATCGCGCCCGGAATCAGGGCTCGGCTTAACCTGGGAAAATTTCGCGAAGACGACATTGGCATCTATTCCTGGCCCGCTTAATTTTTTGTCAGTCATTGACTGTATGCCGAAAACCCGCGTCAAAACCAGCCTTTTTGCCACGGCGGCGTAAAATAGAAGATTTTGTCGGTCATGCGCGCGAGCGTGTTTCAAATTTTCATTTTTCCTTGCCAGGTCTAAAAATTTCTTTTTGGGTGGCCTTTCGGTTAAAATCGGCTCCCTGCGCTCCGGTCGCGTATGGATCTTAAGAATATGTCTTCATAACTGTTTTTAAAACGGTCATAAAAAGATCATTCGCCAAAAAGCGGGGTTTGTGGCTCATCCTCGTCGCGTATCGCGGCGCGCCGGATTATAAACTCCGGCGTCAGAAGCTATGAAGACGGCATCTAAAACTCGGCGCCTTTTATTTTGCGAAATGGTCGAAGCCTTTGAGGCCTTCGAGATTTACGCCGTCGCAGGACAAAACTCCGTCGTCCGTAACGTCGCCGATGACGACGAAGCCGGGAATAGCGGCGCGGAGGGCGCCCGCCATATCGGGGGCGCAGGAGCCAAGCAAAGCGTAATCTTCGCCGCCTATCAATGTCTGCAAGACGGGATCTTCGCCTTCCTCTCGCCAATACGCGAGAACTTCGGGATGGATGAACGAGTCCGGAAGCTGCAGTTTGGCTCCCAGGTTGCGGGAGCGACTGCCGAGTTCCCCCTCTAGCCCCAAAAGTCTGGGAAGATCCCTGATCAGTCCGTCGGAGGCGTCCATGAGAGCCGGCGGTCGGGCGTTGACTCCTGCTCTGGCCAGCATCAGTCCCGCTTCCGTTTTCGGTTCGGGGCGCAAATGCGCCGCGCAACTTTCGGGCCATTTTTCAAGCGCCCGTCGACCTTCGCGTTCCAGAGCGAAAAGCCCGACTCTGGCCAGCCCCGGCTCGCCGATCGCGAATATT
>JAAUYY010000129.1 GCA_014804865.1 Desulfovibrio sp. | reverse complement strand
ATGGGGAGGTTAAAGGGTTGGACGGAAAATACCCTTTTCTATTTAATTTCTATAAATATCAATACTTTTTCTAGAAAATCCGATGTCCCTAGAGCCTATGAAGCGGATACAAAGGCCGGAATACCGCTAGTCTGTCATCGGAACGGCTCAAAAGTTTTATCTTTTAGGACAGCGTGGCTTAATGCGTGTAAAAAAGCGGGAGTCGTCATGCGACCATACGACATTCGTCATATCGCTGCGACTGAAATGTTGGCTCGAGGCGCTGATCTTGCCGCGGTCGCCGCTCAACTTGGACATAGCAATGTGGCGACAACAGGCGCTTTTTACGCCCATGTAACAGCAGGAAGCCAATCGCGCGCCGCTTCGTTAATGCCTTCGTTGGACGACGAAAAATGAGAAAATTATTCAAATATAGGCTTAGCGCAATTTGGTGCGGATTTGGTGCGGAAAATTGCGCGAAAAAAGGGGTTACATTTCCGTAACCCCTTGAAATTTCTGGTACCGGGAGAGAGAATCGAACTCTCAAGGGCCGAAGCCCGGCGGATTTTGAGTCCGCTGCGTCTACCAGTTTCACCATCCCGGCGCGATAAATTAAATACGCCGCTCGCGATCTTCTGTCAAGTCTCGAGACCGGAACGCGCGTCGCGCGATTGAGCGTCGAGAGGCGGCGAGGCCGAAACAGCTTAAACGTGTTGACGAAGCGATTTTTTGCGTCTAGACTTTTGTTGCTCTAATTCACAAACTTGCGGCAGGATGGGCGCGTAAATGCTTGATCTGAACATCACCCTTGTCTTTCAGTTGTTCAATTTCATTATCGCGATTTTCTTTCTCAACATTCTTTTGATCAAGCCCGTTCGCGAAATTATAAAAAAACGCGACGCCTTGCTGAATTCGCTCGCCGCGGAGGCCGATTCGTTCCACGCGGAGGCTACTCGCAAGCTTGACGATTACGAAGCGCGGCTGGCCAGCGCGAGACAGGAAGCCGGAAAGAATCGCGAAGAGGGCAAGAACGCGGGGCTCGCGGAGCTTCAGGCGATCGTGGGCGGAGCTAGACAGAGCGCGAAAGAGTTGCTCGAAGAAAATCGGGCGAGACTCCATAGTCAGGCCGATCAGGCGCTCTCCGAATTGCGCGACGGCATTGACAATTTTTCCGCGAAAATGGGCCAGAAACTGTTGGGCAATCAATAACTGGGAGGCGCGCGTTTGGGCAGACTTACAGTATATTTTCTCATAGGGCTTTTCGCGCTCGATATTTGCTCGGCGACGGCTTTCGCTTCGGAGGCGCATGAGCCTAGATGGGGCGATTTCGCATGGCGCGTTGTAAACCTGATCCTGTTTTGCGGTATTCTTTGGTATTTTATCCGCAATATCTGGAAAAACTTTTTCAGGAATCGTCGGGAGACCATTGAAAATACTCTTTCCGAGCTTGAGTCGAGACGCGCGGACGCCCGCGCTAAACTTAAGGAAATCGAGGAGCGCATAGCGAATCTGGAGGCGGAGCGTCAAGCGATTCTCGACGAAAGCCGCGTTCAGGCCGAGCGTCTCAAGAAGGGCATCGTGGAGGACGCGCGCAGGCAAGCCGACCAGATTGTCGATCAGGCCCGGAAGACCGCCGAAAACGAGGGTCGCGCCATGCTTGATCAGGTGCGCTCGACCATGGCCGACGAGATTGTCAACGCGGCGAGCAAGGCTCTTCGCGGACAACTAACAGAAGAGGATCATGATAAATTAATAACCGACGCGCTGGACAGGGTGACGCCGCAATGACAGAAAGTTCAGTAGCCCGCAGATACGCGGAAGCGTTGTTTTCCTTGAGCAAGAAGGAAGGAATGGAGGTCTTGGACGCGCGAGGTCGACATCTGACGGAATTGGCGCGTCTCGCGAAGGAGGAGCCAAAGCTGGGCGCCGTCCTGAAAAGTCCCGTAATTTCCGGAGAGGAGAAGAAAGCTATTCTCGAGGCCATCCTCGAAAAGCTGACCGACGACCGGACGACGCGAAATTTTTGCTGTCTTTTGGCGGATAAAGAGCGTCTCGCTTCCCTCTGCGAAATCTCCGATTGGTATAATTTAATGCTGGACGACGCCCGCGGAATTCTGCGCGGCAGGGTGTCCACCGCAGTAAAGCTTTCGCCAGCGAGGCAGGACGAGATCAAGGAGACTTTGCGCAAAAAGTTCGGCAAGGACATCGAGCTGACCTTTCGCGTGGAGCCCGAGATTCTCGGCGGCATGGTGCTCGCGGTGGGGGACAAGGTGATGGACTCCAGCCTTCGGGCGCAGTTGGGCGCCTTGCGGGAAACATTGAGGAGGGGAATATAGCAAATGCAGATAAAAGCCGAAGAAATAAGCAAAATTATTGAAGACCAGATTGCCAATTACGAGCAAAGGGTCGAGATGAGCGAAACGGGCAAGGTGCTGTACGTAGGCGACGGCATCGCGCGCGTTCACGGCGTTGAAAACGCGATGAGCATGGAGTTGCTGGAATTCCCCGGCGGCGTGCAGGGCATGGTTCTCAACCTCGAGGACGATCATGTCGGCGTCGCTCTCCTTGGACCCGACACGCATATAAAAGAAGGCGACGAGGTAAAACGGACGGGCCGCATTTTCTCTGTTCCCGTAGGCGAGAAGGTCATGGGTCGCGTCTTGAACCCGCTTGGCGAGCCAATCGACGGACTCGGCCCGATCGACGCGACGGAAACGCGCCCTGTGGAAATCAAGGCTCCCGGCATCATCGCCCGCAAGAGTGTAAACGAGCCGATGCCCACAGGCATCAAGGCCATCGACGCCATGACGCCAATCGGTCGCGGGCAGCGCGAATTGATTATCGGCGATCGCCAAACAGGCAAAACGGCTATAGGCATCGACGCGATCCTCGCCCAAAAGGACACGGGCATCCATTGCTTCTATGTGGCCATAGGCCAGAAGAAATCATCCGTCGCGCTTGTGGCGGATGTCTTGCGCAAGCACGGAGCCATGGATTATACGACAATTATCTCCGCGACCGCGTCCGATCCCGCTTCCTTGCAGTATATCGCGCCATATACTGGTTGCACGATGGCCGAATATTACCGAGACTCCGGCAAGCACGCCCTGATTATATACGACGATCTTTCCAAGCAGGCCACGGCGTATCGACAAATGTCGTTGCTTCTCCGTCGTCCGCCAGGTCGCGAAGCTTTCCCCGGCGACGTATTCTATCTCCATTCGCGTCTCCTCGAAAGGGCCGCGAAGTTGAGCGACGAGCTTGGCGGCGGCTCCCTGACCGCTTTGCCGATCATCGAAACTCAAGCCGGCGACGTTTCGGCCTATATCCCGACGAACGTTATTTCGATTACCGACGGACAGGTCTATCTCGAGCCGAATCTGTTTAACGCCGGCGTCCGGCCCGCCATCAACGTTGGTCTTTCTGTTTCCCGCGTCGGCGGAGCCGCGCAGATTAAGGCCATGAAGCAGGTCGCCGGCACAATGCGACTGGATTTGGCTCAATATCGCGAGTTGGCCGCCTTCGCGCAGTTCGGATCGGATCTGGACAAGGCGACCAAGGCCAAACTGGATAGAGGCGCGCGGCTTGTCGAATTGCTTAAACAGCCTCAATATCAGCCGATGCCCGCCGAAGAGCAGGTAGCATCGATCTGGGCCGCGACCAACGGCTATATGGACGATGTTCCGGTCGAGGAAATTCGCTCTTTCGAATCCGATATGCTGATGTTCATTCGCGACAACTATCCGCAAGTATTGTCGGGGATAAAAGACAAAAAAGTCATCGACGACGAGATAAAGAAAGGATTGACCGACGCGGTTACCGCTTTCAAACAGGGGCGTCAGGCCTAGGGGAGGACTGAATGCCATCTTTGAAAGACGTTAAGACGAAAATCGTCGGAGTTGGAAAGACCAAGCAGATCACCAAGGCCATGAATATGGTCGCCTCCGCGAAACTCCGGAGCAGTCAGGCCAGGATCGAGCGTTTTAGGCCTTACGCCGCCAGATACCGGGAAGTTATAGGCGAGTTGGCGAGCAAGGCCGAGACCACTTCCCACCCCTTGCTTGAGGATCGAGCGGATAAGAAACATTGCGGCATTGTCCTTATCACTTCCGATCGGGGATTATGCGGCGGATTTAACGCCAATATAATTCTGAAGGCTCTGCAAATCCTTTCGGACAAGAAAAAAGAAGGCAAGCAAGTCAGTTTCTTTTGCGTGGGCAGGAAAGGTCGCGACGCCGTTCGGAACTTGGGAGTCGAGCCAGCGCTTTCGATAGCCGATCGGCTCGGATCCATCGATTTTCCTCTGGCGATCGATGTCGCGCAGGAGGTAGCCGAAAGATACGTCCGCGGCGAACTGGACGAAGTTTATCTGGTCTATGGCGAATTTGAGTCCATGGCCCAGCAACCGCCCCGCGTTCTTTCGCTTCTGCCATTGCGTCCGCAAAAGGTCGAGTCGGAAAAGACGGGCCCGGAAAGCGAATATATTTATGAGCCAAGCGAGGCGGCGCTTTTGGACGATCTGTTGCCGAGATATGTGAATGTGCAAGTGTATCGCGCTCTGCTGGATACTTCGGCGAGCGAGCATGCCGCTAGAATGCAGGCGATGGACAACGCGACCAGGAATTGCAACGAGCTGATCAATTCCCTTACCCTGCTCTACAACAAGACCAGACAAGCCTCGATCACCAACGAGCTAATAGATATCGTGGGCGGGGCCGAAGCTCTGAACTGACAAGGGAGCGCGTTCGCCGAGGCGACGCGATAAATTCCGACGCTCGCGCCAGACGCCTGGCGTAAAAATATGGTAGGAGAATCAATGAGCGAAAATAAGGGCAAAATTTCCCAGGTAATCGGCGCCGTCGTCGACGTTGAGTTTCNGGATGGTCAGTTGCCTGACATATTGACGGCGCTGGAAATAAAGAATCCCAACAACAAGGACGCGCCCGATCTCGTTTGCGAAGTGGCGCAACATCTGGGCGACAACGTCGTTCGCACTATAGCCATGGACGCTACGGAAGGGCTGGTGCGCGGCATGGAAGTCGTTGATACGGGCAAACCCATAATGGTTCCTGTGGGCCAGCCGTCCGTGGGACGAATATTAAACGTTATCGGCAAGCCTGTGGACGACAAGGGGCCAATCAACGCCGAAAAATATTATCCCATTCACCGCGAAGCTCCGAAATTCACGGATCAGAATACAAATGTCGAATTGCTGGAAACGGGCATCAAGGTGGTCGATTTGCTCGTGCCATTCCCCAAGGGCGGCAAGATGGGCCTCTTTGGCGGCGCGGGCGTCGGGAAAACCGTTATTCTCATGGAGATGATCAATAACATCGCCAAACAGCACGGCGGTTCTTCCGTGTTCGCGGGAGTAGGGGAGCGCACCCGCGAGGGGAACGATCTGTATAACGAATTAAAAGAAGCCGGCGTTCTCGATCGCGCGACGCTCGTTTACGGACAGATGAACGAACCCCCGGGAGCCCGCGCCAGAGTAGCCCTGACGGCTCTCGCTTGCGCCGAGTATTTCCGCGACGAAGAGCATCAGGACGTCTTGCTGTTCATTGATAACATTTTCAGATTCACGCAGGCGGGTTCGGAAGTATCCGCTTTGCTGGGCCGTATGCCTTCGGCAGTGGGTTATCAGCCCACTCTGGGAACAGATCTGGGCGCGCTTCAGGAGAGAATTACGTCTACAAAGGACGGCTCGATCACATCCGTGCAAGCCGTGTACGTGCCCGCCGACGATTTGACCGATCCAGCCCCGGCGACAACATTCTCGCACCTCGATGGCACGCTCGTGCTTTCGCGGCAGATCGCGGAACTGGGCATCTATCCCGCCGTGGATCCTCTCGATTCAACATCGCGTATTCTCGATCCCAATGTTGTNGGCGAGGAGCATTATCAGGTTGCGCGTCGCGTCCAGATGGTCTTGCAGAAATATAAGGAATTGCAGGATATTATCGCGATTCTTGGTATGGACGAATTATCCGATGAGGATAAGTTGACGGTCGCCAGAGCGCGTCGTATCCAGAGATTNCTGTCGCAGCCATTCCATGTCGCCGAGACCTTTACCGGCACGCCGGGCAAGTATGTGAAATTGGCCGACACCATTCAGGCTTTCAAGGATATACTTGACGGNAAGTACGATCATTTGGCGGAAAGCGATTTCTATATGGTAGGCGATATTAGCGAAGCCGTCGCCAAATACGAGGCGCGCAAAGCCGCCGAAGAAAAGAAATAGGCGCGAGCGATTTCTAACGAAGGAGCGCGTATGGCTACTTTCGAATTACAGGTGGTCACGCCTGACAAGACTGTGGTAAAAGAGCAGGTCGAAATGGCGATCTGTCCGGGGCTTGTGGGCGAATTTGGCGTCATGCCAAATCACGCGCCCATGCTCGCTGCATTGAAGATAGGGCGATTGCTTTATCGAAAGGATGGCAAGGATCATCACCTTTTCATAGGCGGCGGGTTCGCGGATATTCATAAAAATGTCTGCTCCGTGCTCGCCGAATCCGCCGAAGACGCGGAGAATATTGACGAAGCGAGAGCGGAGGCCGCCCGCAGAAGAGCTCAGGAAAGATTGGAGCATAAAGCTGGAGATATAGACGAAGCAAGAGCGCAAATTGCCCTGCAGAAGGCGCTAATGCGACTGCATATCGCCAAATTGCGCCTAAAGTAATATGCGGAAATTGTAAGAAAAAAGCCGGATGAGAATCCGGCTTTTTGTTTAAATTTTAGGCGACGATTTATGTCAAATAATTGAATAGTTTTAGCTAGGAAAAACTTTAGCGCAAATTAAATTCCGCGCGCAAATTTATCGCGAGTTTCGGAGTTTTATCAAATCTTCGAGAAAGAGCGTTTATCAAGCGTGGAACGAACTTAACCGCCGATAAGTTGCATGGCCATTTGAGGCAATGAGTTCGCTTGCGAAAGCATCGCGACGGCCGATTGAGTAAGGATCTGGTTGCGGACAAATTGCGTCATTTCCGTAGCTACATCAACGTCTGATATTCTGGATTCGGCCGCGAGAAGGTTTTCGGATTGAATTGAGAGATTTGAAATTGTGTTTTCAAGCCGATTTTGAACCGTGCCAAGATGAGCGCGAATTTTGTCTTTTGAAACTATTGCTTCGTTTATGCCAATCAGGGCTCTTTGGGCCGCTTCTTGCGTGGAAACTGTATAGGCGTCGGGATAGACAGTCTCGATTTCGCCAGTAAGGACTTCCTCGAAGGTTACATCCGACGCGGCGAACTTGTTGCCGTTGGCGTCTTCGTAAATGTCGCCATTGACTAAAAGCGGCAGAGGATGAGTTCCTGCTTCGTCGGCGTAGGTTGGAACCTGCTGGCCATTATAATTTACAGTATAATCTGTAAGAGGGCCCTTGGGCGCGTGTTGCCAACCGTATTTAATAGAAGCGTACTCGCCCGGTTGAGGATGCTGACTGATTAACAGAAGAGAGCCGTCATTTCCATCAATTGTCCCATCAGTATAT
>JAAUYY010000128.1 GCA_014804865.1 Desulfovibrio sp. | reverse complement strand
ATTCAGGGCGAAGCATTGGTGTACGCTCTGCGTGGGCGTTCAGACTACTCTCTGGCTCCTCTTTTTCTGCTATCTCGGCGGCGGCTTCTTCCGCGACATGTTCCCCTGGCGACCGGAGGGTTGCGTCCTTCTCGCCGCTTATGTTTTCGCCGTCCTCGGCCTGAACGCGGTTCTTTCAACCTTGCGAAAACTCCCTTGCCATGAAAAAGATTCCTGAACCGAACCTCGCTTCGGCCGCGCCCCTTTCGCCAGCCGAACTCAACAAAATCCACTTCGGCGGCAATCATACGCCGCTAACTCCAGAGCAGTTGCGGGCTCTGGCCGAGGGCAAAAGCGCGCAACCGGCGAGCGGAGACGCCCAAAAATAAATCGCGCTGGCCCGCTATTGACTGTCGCGCATGCCGCGAAACTGTCGCGATATGACGCGGGCCTTCCTCGAGCCGTTTCTCTTTCTCGGGCGCGCTCGATATTTCAGTCCGCTCGCTAGCCGCGCCGCGATCCCTCTTTCTCCGGTCGAGCCGACATTCCGCGGCGTCTTTTTATTGTCGCGCCTATAACGCCAGGCTTTTAATTTTTAATTCTCGCCCCGACTTTCCCCGCCTCCTTCTTGCGGCCATTCCGCCTTGGATATAAAATCGCGAAAATTATTTCGCGAGGCGACGGATGTCCCTTTTTTATGGCTGGAGAATTAGCGGGCTCGCCCTGCTGGGCAATTTTTTGCTTCAGGGCGGCGCGATCTATGGCATGAACGCCTTTATGGAGCCGCTCTGCGAGCAAAACGGCTGGTCGCGCATGGATGTTAACATGGGCCTCGGCGTCGCCGCCCTGATGTCCCAAATCGCAATGCCCGTCTCCGCGGCCATCGCCGCCCGCGTCTCCCTGCGCCTCCTCATGGGCCTCGGCGCCCTTGTCGGCGGCCTCGCTACCTGCGCCATGGGCTTCGCCTCCAATATTCATGTTTTCACTTTCTTCATGATCATCGTCTGGATATCCTCCCAGTTCTGCGGCGGCGTCGTGGGCAACGCCCTGATGAGCAACTGGTTTAGCCATTATCGCGGGATGGCCTTTGGCGTAGCCAATTCCGGCACCTCCCTGTCGGGCATGATCCTTCCCATGATCTGCCTTTTGCTCATCAATCATTACAGTCTGAAAACTGCCTTCGTGGCCGTAGGCGTCGCGACTTGTCTCCTCTGTCCCCTCTCCTGGATCATAGTGCGCCGCGCTCCGCTAAATCTCCATCTTCATCCGGACGGGCGAAAGCATGATCCGCGTCCGCCGAAAGGCGTCCCGCAAAGGGTAGCGTTCCGCGATCTTGTCCGCCGACCGGCCTGCTGGTTTATCGGATGCTCCTTCGGCCTGGCGCTCATGTGCGCTTCGGGCATATTAAGCCAGCTCAAACCGCGTTATGTCGATCTCGGCCTCGAATCCTATACGGCGATGCTTCTCGCCTCCGTATCAGCCGGATGCGGAACCGCCGCCAAGTATTTCTGGGGCTGGGTCTGCGACCGCTGGACGCCGATCCTCGCCTCCCGGGCCATTATGCTTTGCTGTCTCGCGAGCATGGGCGTACTTTTTCTGCCGCCCTCTCTCTGGACTCTCGCCCTGTTTGGGCTGCTCTTCACCGCGGGCAGCGGCGGTCTCTGGGTCGTCCTGCCCGCGGTTACGGCCTACTATTTCGGCGCGACCAGCTTCCTGGCCGTCTATAAATTCGTGTCTATCTTCATCCTCCTCCGCTGCCTTGGTTTCCCCATAATGGGCCTGTCCCATGAATACTTCGAGAGCTACCTGGGCGCGGACATAGTCTTCATAATCGCTCTCGGCCTGGCTTTCCTGATGACCATGCGACTCCATGAATCGCGGGCCGTAGAAAGCCATCGCCGCCATAAGCGCCATTGATTTTTGAATCCTCCCGTCCGCGGGATAGCGACGGACGCCTGAAATTATCCCCTGGCGACGAAGCGATTTCCCTTTTCATGATTTCGCTCGCCTTCGCGACGCGCGATCCCTCTATCTCGCCTGTCGCGGAGCCTTTCCCTCGCTCGTCCGCGCGAAACGACTTCGCGCTCTCCGAAGATCGCCAATATTTACGGTCGACATATTTACAAATCTATTATAATAAAATTTACGACAAGGATATTTTGCGCCAGGGATTCTCGCGCTCGCCTCGCGGGAAAAAGTCGAGGTTAGAATTATGTTCGAAGTTGAAGGAAAATACGCCTCTGCGAAAGTGTTCGCCAAAGAGCTGGAAAAGGGCGCCATTACGCAGATCAGGAATCTTTGCGATCAGGAATTTACGAAAGACTCAAAGATCAGCCTCATGCCCGACGCGCACGCCGGAGCCGGTTGCGTAATCGGCGCGACAATGACCATAACCGGCAGCATAGTGCCCAATCTGGTTGGGGTCGATATTTCCTGCGGCGTGGAGGCTGTGAATATAGGCTCGTCTGATTTTGATCCCTCCGAGCTGGACGCGGTGATCCGCGAGCGCGTTCCCTCGGGCTTCGCCATTCGCAATAAGAAATTGCCCATCGCCGACTCGATTAATCTCGAGGATCTTACCTGCGCCTCCGCTTTGGCCCTGGGCAAAGCCGCGAAAGCGATAGGCACGCTCGGCGGCGGCAATCACTTTATCGAAGTAGATAAGGACGACAAGGGCGATTATTGGCTAGTCATCCATACGGGATCGCGCAATCCCGGCTTGCAAGTCGCGGGCTGGCATCAAAAGATTGCCCAGACACTGCGCCCCGACGTTCCGAAGGATCTCGCGTGGCTTACGGGACAAGAATTTGAAGATTATATAAACGATATGAAGATCATGCGGAAATACGCCGACGCCAATCGTCGCGCCATATCGGACGAGATAATCGACGGCATGGGCTGGCAAGAGCGCGACAGATTCACTACCGTCCATAATTACATCGATACGGATACCATGATCTTGCGCAAAGGGTCTGTCTCGGCCCGCGAAGGCGAGAGGCTCCTAGTGCCCATCAATATGCGCGACGGAACCTTGCTCTGCGAAGGGCTGGGCAATCCCGACTGGAATTACTCTTCGCCGCATGGCGCGGGACGCCTGATGAGCCGGGGGGAAGCGACGCGGACTCTCTCCATGGACGATTATCAGGCGCAGATGGAGGGAATATTCACGACGTCAGTCAACGAGAATACCCTGGACGAGGCGCCGGGGGCCTATAAGTCCATGGATTTTATACTCGACTCCATAGGCGAAACGGCCAAGGTTATCTCGATTCTGAAGCCTGTCTATAATTTCAAGGCCTCCCAGGCCCCCATAGGCAGGAAAAGAAAGAGACATTAAGCGGAGGGAAAAAGAAGATTTTTTAGCTTTTGGATATCCCAGTCGGCGGCGGCGCTATCGATCATTATCCTTACCAAATCGTCCTGATCTTCCACAAATTCGAGATCATTAAGACGAGATAGGAGGAGATAGGCGAAAAGCGCCGTTCTTTTATTGCCGTCGACGAAAAAATGCCCTTTCAGGAGAGACGCCACGACGCTCGCGATCTTGTCTCCGGGCGAATCCCAATAGGGAACGGCGCTATAACAAGCCTCGAGCGCGGCTAGTCTGGCCTCTCCGCATGGGTCGCCTGTTAATTCGCGATTTGTTTCCGCGAAAAATCCGGGCGGCGCGGCGACGAAAGACTTGCTCATTTGTCCTTTAGCTCCGCGAAAGCCCGGGCGTATTTCGCGAGAATCTCGCGGCGCAGAGCGTCCAGTATTTTCGCGGGGGCGAAAACGATTGGCGGCGTTTCGGCGCTCATCTCCGGCTTGGACGCGCCTTTCGTCTCTCCTGTACGCGACGAAATTTCAAAACTCATCGTTCGCAATTCTCGCTGGGTTGGCGATTTGATAAGCGCGCCTTGATCAGCTCTTTTCCGGCGCCGCTTCTTTCGTCGCTTCCCCGGGTTTCTTTTCGAGTTCTGAAACGCGCTGTCTCTTGCCGATATTGGTCATGGCCATGCCGATTATGATTACGACCATCGCGACGACCTGACTGGTTACGATCGACTCGAGGCCCATGAGCAGGGCCGTAATAGTCGCGAAGATGGGAAGCGTATATTGATAGAGCGACACCAGCTCGGAGCCAATGAACTTGATCGCGGGCTGCACAAGGAAATAGGCGATAAAGGTGGGGAAGAAGANAATAAAGCTTATTTCGAGCCAGGGCGCGAAGCGGAATTCGTGAAAAATGCCTTCGCTGGGCATTGTTTTGACAAGACAGAGGGCGGGGATCGCCGCGAAAAGAAAAACCCAGCGCAGGAGATTGACAGGCTTGTAATGCGGGGTCGGCTTTTCGAGGATGACAAGATAGAAGGCGTAGCAGATGGTCGACATGATCGCCAGAAAATCGCCCAGGAGGTAATCGTGTCCGCCGCTGGAGGAACCGTTGCCCGCGAGGATGACGATCGCCGCGCCGATAAAGGAGACGACGACGCCGGCGTATTCGAGGAGCTTTGGCCGCGCGCCGCGAAAGACGATATTAATCAGGATCACAAACATGGGCGGCAGAGTCATGATGATCGAGATATCGATGGCGCTTCCGAAGCGGAGCGAAGTAACGAAGAGGAAGATAAAGGAGAAGAGGCCGACAAGACCGCCGAGGACGATATGCAACCAGTCGTCGCGGCGGATGGGGACGCATTTTACGAACATGGACGCGATCCAGAAGAGGATACAGCCGCCGATAAGCCTTACGCAGGTAATGCCATAGGCGCTCATCCATTCGGGGATAAGGGCCTTGGTTACGGCGACGTTCGCGCCCCAGAAAATGGACGCGGCCAGAATGCAACCGTTGCCTTCCAGAAAATTTTTAGCGGAACCGGGGAGTTTGTCGGACATTAGAGAGACCTTTTTCAAACATTATAAGATGAAAAAGCGCCATGAAAAATTTTCCAATGACGCGATTATAACCGCTTTTTTATATCTATTTCGTATGAAACGCAGATATGAGCCAGAATAGACAAGTTCAGCGCGATCGTATCCCTTCCCCTAAATAGAGGGCTATTCTTCATCAAATTATATGTTCGGGTCAGGAGAAGCTCTTTGTTCCTGGCCTTGGCCAGACGCGAAATTTCCTCCTATTTAGCGATGGCTCATTTTGCGCTTTAACTGAATTCATTATTTAAAGCTCCAGAAATCTTCGTCCTTTTGCGAGAGAACTTCCACAATCCTTTTTTGTCTCTCCAGGATTGTCGATTCGGGAGTGTCTTCTCCTTTATTGGGCAATCCAGACTGCATAAACTCGATTAATTGTTTGTTATTGAAAATCTTGTCGATCTGCGCCTTTTGCTCGGGAGTAACTTCCGTTCCTCCCAATTCGCCGTCCATAAGCAGTCTCGTTTTATAATGTTTCGCGTTAAGCGTCTTTTCAAAGCCAACCGACTTCCCATTATTGGCGATCGCGCGCGCTCGAAAATAGCCGACGCGGTCATACGCGCGATTGAAGCGGTCTTCGTTTATCCAAACGGCGTTCAAA
>JAAUYY010000127.1 GCA_014804865.1 Desulfovibrio sp. | reverse complement strand
CTGGGCGGCGCTGGGGGGCGCGGCGAACGTGGCGAGGGGACTTTCGCGACTCGGTTGCGACGTTCGCCTGGCCGGGCTCGCCGCTCGCGACGCGGCCGGCGAAACCCTCCGCAAGGAAGTCGCCGCGGAGGGTATCCGAGCGGGTTTCGCGGCTTCGCGCAATCGTCCCACGACTACAAAAACGCGAATCATGGCTCGAGGCCAGCAACTATTGCGCGTCGATGAGGAAGTAATTTCGCCGCCTACTCTCGAGGAAGCCGTATCCTTGCGGGCGCATTTCGAAAACTTGTTGGGCGGTTGCCGCGCGGCGGTGCTGTCGGATTACGCCAAAGGCGTGTTGCTCGCGGATCGGGACGGCAAGAGCGTATGTCGACAAGCCATTGAGAAAGCCCGCGAAGCGGGGATACCGACGCTAATCGATCCAAAGGGACTAAATTGGGAGCGTTACGCCGGAGCTTCGTGCGTAACGCCCAATGTTTCGGAATTTATCAAGGTTCTTGAGAGCATCCATTCGCGAAACGCCTCGGCTATTGGGCATGAATCGCGACTTCGCGCGGATATGGCTTTCGATCTATGCTCCCGCTTCAACTTCGGGCATTTGCTTCTTACTCGCGGCGAGAAGGGCATGGAGCTTTACACCCCGGGGGAAAAGGTAGCCAGAATCCCCGCCGCCATGCGCGAGGTAAGCGACGTTTCCGGAGCCGGAGACACGGTGATCGCGACCTTGGCCGCTTGCGTCGCGATCGGCATGGATTGGGAAGAAAGCGCGCGAATTGCCAACGCGGCCGCCGGAATAGCGGTGGGAAAGCTGGGCACCGCGCCCGTAAGCATCGACGAATTAAATCGCGCGCTGCGCGAGAAGAACCGCGAGGGCGGCGTGTACCGGCTCGAGGAATTGCTCGAAAAAATCAATGACTGGCGCAAGAAAGGCAAAAAAATTGTGTTTACCAATGGATGTTTCGATCTTCTGCACGCCGGTCATATCGAGATCCTTCGCAAAAGCGCGGAGTTGGGGGACAAACTTGTAGTCGGTTTGAACAGCGACGAATCGGTAAAAAGACTGAAAGGGAAAACGCGCCCAATTCAATCCGCGGAGAGCCGAGCGACGGTGCTCTCCGCGTTGGACAGCGTCGACGCGGTCGTAATTTTCGAGGACGACACGCCTGAAAGTTTGATTAAAGCGGTGCGTCCCGATTACCTTGTCAAAGGCGGCGACTACTCGCCGGAAGAAATTGTCGGCTCGTCCTTTGTCCGAAGTTACGGAGGTCAGACGTTGACAATCCCATTGATCGAAGGCGAAAGCACTACAAATATAGTTAACCGTATCCAGGCGGGTGAATCATGAAGTCCGTAATCGCGGTGGATTTAGGCGGAACCAATTGCCGGATGGGTCTTTTTAACATCAGCGATGATCAACTATATTTCGACAGGCACAAATGGCTTGACACAACTACCCTCAAGGGCATGGAGCATTTCATTCAGGAGGTTGACAAGGAATATCCTCTCGATCAGGCCAACGCCCTCGTAATCGCTATCGCGGGGCCAGTCGAAAACAATACGCGCGGAAAATTAAGCAACGGGACTCTGGAGCTCGACTTCGCGGAGCGCGCCAATGGAAGCGAACTTCGAGTATCTCTTATTAATGATTTCATGGCGCAGGCCTGGGCGGTAACCGGCCCAGCCGGCGAGATGGCGCGACACCTCGCCGGGCCTTCTTCTCCCCTGCCCTACACGCGAGCTGTGATCGGCGCGGGCACAGGACTGGGCCAGACGAACATAGCTCTGGACGAAAATGGCGAATGGCGGCCCATACCGTCTGAAAACGCGCACAATTGCTTCCCTTTTATATCCGACGAGGAAGTCGATTTTCATAGATGGGCGCGCGCTCATAAGGACGTACCCTATATTTCGGGCGACGAACTGATCAACGGGGCCGGTCTTGCCATGATCCACGAATACCTGACCGGAAACGCGCTTCATCCCAAGGAAGTCGGAGAGCGCTTTCTACGCGAAGACACGGACACGTCGCGCTGGTATTCGCGCTTCTACGCCAGAGCTTGCAAAAACTGGATAATGAGCACTCTGTGTCGAGGCGGTTTGTGGATAGCCGGCGGGATCGCCGCTAAAAATCCCTACGTCGTAACTAACGACTATTTCATGGAAGAGCTATATAACGGACGACAATGGACTGAATACCTAAAATCGGTTCCCCTATTCCTGATTGAGGATCATAATAGCGGCTTATGGGGCGCGGCCCGTTATGGTCAAATACTTTTGGAACGCCAGCAAGCCTGAACGCGCGATAACGATTTTAAAAGCTTATGGCGTATTAGTCTATTCTTTCGTCCGTGTCCGTTATTATTTAATACGAGTTCGTCATGAAACCCTTTACGATTTTGCACACTTCCGACTGGCATCTGGGCAACAAGCTATATAGCAAAAAACGCGACGACGAGTTTTCGGCTTTTCTCGCCTGGATTCGCGAAGAACTGCGAAAAAACGAGGTCGACGCCCTTATCGTGGCCGGAGATATCTTCGACACGGGCGCTCCCTCCGCGCAGGCGCAAAAAATGTATTACAGTTTTCTGGCCAGCCTGGGCGCCACTGGCGTTAGACACGTAGTGATCGTGGGCGGAAATCACGATTCCCCATCCTTTCTCTCGGCGGCGGACGAAGTGCTTCGGGGTCTCAATGTTTATGTCGTAAGCGCGAAAACGGATGATCCCGAAGACGAGGTTATAGTCCTTCGCGACCCGAGCGGCGAAGCGGAGCTTATTGTTTGCGGCGCGCCTTTCTTGAGGGAAAGGGACTTGCGCGAACTCAAGCCGGGGGAAACTGCGGAAGAGAGAAACGCCTCCATTATAAACGGTCTGCGGGAGCATTATTCGCGCGTCGCGGATCTCGCTCGGGCGAAAAGGGAAGAGAGCGGCCGCGAGATACCCGTCGTGGCCACAGGGCATCTATTCGCGGGGCCGGTTGATCCNGANTCGCTTGAGACCGAGCGGGATCTTTATGTTGGCAATCTGGGCCGGGCCCCAATCGACATTTTTCCCGACGATTTCGACTATGTCGCTTTAGGCCACATCCATAAGGCGTCCAGCGTCGACGATCGGGGCAGAGTCAGATATTCTGGTTCCCCGCTTCCCATGTCGTTCCGCGAGGCTCTTTATCGCAAAGAGGTTGTCCTTTCGCGTTGGTTCGGTCGAGAAGCGGAAATTTCTTCTATTCNAGTTCCAAGCTTCAGGAAAATGCTCACCTTGCGCGGNGACAGCGCGTATATAAAAGATCGCGTGAGCGAACTGGCGAAAGAGCATAANCGGAGCGGCGAAGAATTATGGCTTGAAATTTTCCACGAAGGCGCCGACTCCACGCCGGATTTAAGAGAAGAGTGCATTGAGCGCGCGCGAGGATCAAATATAGAGATATGTTGCGTCGTCCCGCCGCGNCGAACGGGCGACGGCGGCGTTTTCGACGACGAGCGAGAGATTGACGAGATTGATCCCGANGAGATGTTCGTCCGGCGCATGGACGCGGTTGAATGGCCGCAAAATGATCGAGAGGAACTAATAGACGCCTTTAGGGAACTTTTAGCGGATTATACGCGAAAAACAACGGGAGTTCAGGAATGAGAATCGTAAGCGCAAGTTTCAGGAATCTCAACTCCCTTGTCGGCGGCTGGAAAATAAATTTCGACGATCCGNCGATGAACGCCGAAGGCGTATTTCTGATCGCCGGGCCCACGGGCTCGGGCAAAACTACCATTCTGGACGCCATTTGTCTCGCTCTCTACGGACGCACGCCGCGCCTTGAATCCGTCTCAAAGAATCAGAACGAAATAATGTCCCGCTCCACGGGNGANTGTCAGGCGGAAGTCGTGTTTGAAACCGACGAAGGCCGCTTTCGCGCTACATGGAGTCAAAACAGGGCGAGGGGAAAAGCGAGNGGCAGTCTGCAAAACCCGGAGCAGAGACTCGCTTTCGAATCCGGAGAGATAATAGCCGACAAGAAATCGGCGGCGGCGGCGGAAATAGTAAAAAGAACCGGTTTGACATTCGACGAATTTACCCAGGCCAGTCTTCTCGCTCAGGGGAACTTTGCCAAATTTCTCGGGGCCAAGGAAGACGAAAAGGCCGGATTGCTGGAAAAGATAACCGGCTCTTTTATTTACGGACGTCTTTCGCAAGAGGCCCATACTCGAAACGCGCTTGAAAAAAATAAACTTGACGCCATTCGCCAAAAGTTGACTCAACTCGGCGNCAATCTTCTTGGAGAGGAGGAAGAGCGGGCCAAAACGGAGGAGTTGGCGGANAGCGANAAAAGTCTCGCCGAATTAGCCAAGCGNTCGCGGGCGGACGGCGAAATACTGGCCTGGATGGAAAACGTNGCGAAATTGCGCGCGGAAAAAGCTCGNCGTCTCGCGGAGAGCGAGGCAATCGTTGGCGAAATCGCCGCCTTTAAAGATAAGGAGGAAGCTCTCCGGCGCGCGAAAATCGCGGCGAAGGGCGAGCCAATTCGCGCCTCCCTCGACATGGCGNTCGCCGAACTATCGCGAATCCGCGAAGAGACNGCGTTAAANGAAAAGGNGCTCGAAACNTTTAGCTTAGAGCTTGACAAAGAAAAAAAGAATCAAGAGCTTCTGCGCGAAGACGCTTTAAAGGCAAAAAACTCGCTCGATTCGTCCGCGCCTCTCTTTGATAACGTGAAAAAACTAGATACNGAGATATCCGCTAAAAAGGCGGANAGCGCGGAGCGGGCGCGGCGAGTTCGAGAGNCCCGCGAGCGCAGAGACGACGCGATGAAAAAAAAGGAAAGGGAACAAATCGCCCTCGAAAATGGGCAAAAGAACATTACAGAGATAGAATCATGGCTTTCCGCGCGCGAAGCCGACGAGAAATTGCGCGAAAATCTGGGAACCATTTTCGAAAAATTGTCAACGCTGGAAACGGGTTTAAACGGGCTTTCGGAAATTGAAAAACTTATTGGCGACGAACGCGAAAAGCTTCGTTCCATGGTCGACGAACAGGGCAAATTGAACGAGGAGCGCGAGAAAAGCTCCCGCGCCTGGCTGGAAGCGCGCGCCGCTAAATCCCGTCTCGAAGAAGAGCGTNTAAAGACTTTGAAAGGCTATGACATCGCCTATTGGGAGCGNAAAATAATCGAGCTTGACGAGGCCTATAAATCGGCTCTCGCGCGCAAGGATCTTTCCGCGCTTCGCGAAGAGCTGCGCCCAGACGCGCCATGTCCGCTCTGCGGCTCGCCAGTACATCCCTGGGCGGGAAAAAACCAAATCGACGATATCCAAACAATCGGCGGCAGGCGGGAAGAAGCGAGAAAAATAGTCGCTGAAGCTTCGCGTCTGGAAAAGGAAATCGACAAATCGGAAAGGGAAGCCATCGCAAAAAACGGCCAAACTGAAAAAGTCTTGACCGACCTCCGAGGGTTAGAGAACCGAAAGTCTCTTATCGAAGCAAATATTGCCGTCCGGGCGGCGGAAAGAGCCAAATTGCAAACAGCTCTTGAACTGGCGAAATCCGCTTTGGCCGATCTTCTGGAGCCTTTTGGCTTAAATCGTTTCATCCTGGCCCCCGACTTGCGGGAAAGACTAAAAGAACGACGCGACGCGCGTCTCAAGATGGAGCGAGCGCGCGAGGAGGCGAAATTGACTTTGGCGGAAGCCGAGAAGCGGCTCGCCGCCAGCGTCGAAAGACTAAAGGCGACGGACGAGGAGCTTGCGGCTCTGGAAAAAGATTTAAGTCGCTCCACAGTCGAAGAAAACGAAAAAATAAACGCGCGTCGCGCTCTCTTCGGCGACAGGAGCGTCGATGAGGAATTCGGGAAACTCGACGCCGCGGCGAAACTCGCCCAAAAGCGCGAAAACGAAAGCGTCGCGAGGATAAACGCTCTTGTCGCGCAAACAAGCGCTTTGGCTGGAGCCATAACCGAAGGGAAAAAACAGAAAAACGACTGGGGAGAAAAAGCGAACCGCGGTCGCGCGGAATGGCTGGAATTTTTGCAACTCGCGAATTTAACCGACGACGAATATCGAATCTGGCGCAAATCCGCCGCGGAGATCGAAACGCTCGAGGCCGAAAAAACGTCCTTGGCCCAAAGAAAAGCCGCTTGCGACGCGCTCTTGAGGAATTCGACCGAAACATTGGCTCGGGAAGAAGCCCGCGCTCTTTCGGACAAAACGCCGGAGGAGCTTCGCGCCTCAATCGACGAAGCGCGGCGCGAAGAAAGCGTCCTTCATGAGAAGAAAGCCAAATTAAAAGCGGAGCTTGACGAACAGGCGAAACTTAAGATCGCGCTTCGCGAAGATCGCGAGGCGTATTCCGCCCAGGAACGCGAATACGCGAAATGGTCAAAACTGGATTCGCTCATCGGCTCCGCGGACGGCAAAAAATTTCGCGATTTCGCGCAAAACGCGACTCTGGATTTACTCCTGCGTCGGGCCAATGTTCAATTGCGACAAATTAGTCCGCGTTACGAGCTGACGCGCTCGCCCGATAAAAATATGGCCATCCAGGTTATCGACAACTTCCAGGGAGGGGAGATCCGCCCCATTATCAATCTCTCGGGCGGCGAATCTTTCATTGTCAGCTTAAGTCTCGCTCTGGGACTTTCTTCCATAGCAAGTCGCAAAGCGTCGATTGGCTCCCTCTTTCTGGACGAGGGATTCGGAACCCTCGACGCCGATACTCTTGAGACAGCCATGGGCGCCTTGAGGAACTTAAGTCGCGAGGGGAAACTTGTCGGCGTCATATCCCATGTGGATCGATTGAAGGAATGGATAGACGCCAGGATCGAAATTAGCGCGTCCCGTTCCGGACGCAGCGTAATCTCGGCGGCGGGTTGCGACGCTGTCAGGCGCCTTTAACGAGGCGAATATCGCTTGCGCGTTCCGCTACAAGGCGAGAACCAGAACTCCGGCGGAAATAAGAATTCCTCCAATGGCTACTTTCCAGCTCAACGGCTCCCCTAGAAGCAAAACGGCGAGAAGAATGGTCAGGGGAACGCTCAATTTGTCGATGGGCGCCACCATTGACACGTCTCCGGTTTCCAAAGCCCGAAAATAGAAAAGCCAGGAAAGTCCCGTAGCGACGGCGGATAGAAAAAGATAAAGCCAGACATTGCGCGGAATAAAGAACAAGTCTTTTGCGGAGCGGCTATAGAGCGCGACACCCCAGACGAGAAAGAGAACGAAAGTAACCCTGATCGCCGTCGCGAGCGAAGAATCGACGTCTTTTACGCCCATCTTGGAAAAAATCGCCGTAAGCGCGGCGAACAGGGCGGAAAGCAGGGCATAATATTTCCACATTTAGCGGCTTCCTCGCCCTTATAAAAAACTCAAAGCAATTCGCCTTCGTAATTGAATAGCGACGGACGCCTTGTTTCGGGCAAGGGCGGCTTTTCTTCGAGACGGGCGAAGAAGCTGAAACCCGCCGTAGCCAGTTCCTGTCTCTTCGAACCCAGATCGAGCGGCCACGCCGGATATATCCAGTACAGTCCGCCGTAATTGCGGGCCCAGAACGCTTCTCCCCTGGGACTGAAAAAGGGCTCGTTGACATTTACTCCAGCCAAACCGAATCGGCTGATCCCCGCTGGCCAGTAGCCGGATAGAACCAATCCCAGAGGCAAGGGACTGGCCGAGGGCAATTTTTTCAGATCTTCGCCGGAAAGCTCCGGGCTGGCGAAAGCGGCCGCAAAGCCCAGCCTCTTCGTTTCTTCGATAGCGAGGGCGTTGGAAAGGTTGCAGAACGGGCCCGCGATCAATTCCAGGCGATCCGGAAGTCTGTCCGGGAACAAGCTTCTCTGCCAAATCGAGTTGCAGACGAATTTGCGGCAACCGGCGCGGACGGCGCGTCCGATCAAAGTCTCTATTTCCTCGCTGTTGTCGGGCCAGATCGCGGGAGGCAACCAGAAACATAATCGCTTTATTTCGGCTTTCGACCGGTCGCAGGTTCGCGGCGAAAGCCAGAGACACGGGAGAACGCCCCCTCTGGGGAAATCTCGCGGCGATGTCGCTACGACCATGTCGGGCAAGCCGACCTTTTTCGCGGGAACGGGCAAACGCAATTCGCCCTTAGCAAGTTTCGGCGTCGGCGCTTTTATTTCTTCCAGTTTTTTTCGCCATTCTCCGATTATTTTCTTTAATTCCGGCTCGCGGCGATCGATAAGATAAACGGGAACGCCTGACGGCGGAGTCTTATGCCTGGGCGGGTTCAAACGAAGTTTTCCGCCCTTGGGAATTGTTCGATTTACGGGAATTGTAGCGTGCCAGCGTTCGTCCTCGACGCCGATTCGGAGCAGATCCTGGGGCAACAAATCAAAACGCGGTTTCAATACGCTAGTCCCGTCGGCTTCCGCGCTTATCCTGCCCGCCAGAAGTCCGGAACTTGTCTGTTTTTCCGGCGCCATTGGGAGATATTTATTTTGCGGCAGAAAGCGGGCGCGAACGCCGGGGCGTCCAAGCGCGAACTCGAGAATTTCGGTCGCCATTTTCCGGATCCGAGGATCGTCGGGATTGTCGCGCAGGAGTTTGTAAGCGGTTACCGTATGGTAAACATAATGCGGGCCTTTTCTGCGTCCCTCGATTTTCCAGGAGTCCAGATGGGGAATGGAAAGCAATGTCTTTACGAGCGCGCCCAGCTCCAGATCCTGGCAAGAAAAAAATCTTTCTCCGCCTCCGGGCTTTCCGGATTTGGTTCGCTTCGAGTACATTCGTCGGCAAGGCTGGACGCAACGCCCGCGCAATCCGCTCTTGCCTCCGAGATAGCTCGACCAGTAGCAGCGACCGGAGACGCAATAGCAGAGGGCGCCGTGGACAAAACATTCGAGGCTAAAGCCGTCTGGGCAGGCCTCGCCCATAATCCTCATTTCGTCCACCGAAAGCTCGCGCGGAAGCACAGAGCGTCCGGCGCCCAATTTCGCCGCTGTTTGAAGAGCGAGAGGATCGCCTATATTGGCGAGAGTAGAAAGGGTAATCAGTCCCGAAAAGCCCGCTTGTCTCGCAATGGCCAACATTCCCGGATCCTGAATAATCAGGCCGTCGGGACGCGCTTCGTTAGCGAGTTTTTCCGCGAGACGGAAAGCCGCGCGAGTCTCGTCTTCCTTGACGAGCGTATTCATCGCCACCATGACCTTGCGACCCGATTCGCGAGCCAGGGCGACGAGATCCGGCAATTCGTCAATGTCAAAATTATCGGCCTCCATACGCGCGGAGAAGCGCTTGAGACCCAGATATACGGCGTCGGCCCCCGCCGCGAGAGCGGCGAGAAAAGAATTTTTGTCGCCGGCCGGAGCCAGAATTTCCGGCTTGCCCCGCTCTATCTCACGCTCCATAGTATTCTTTGTACCATTTCGCGTAACGCGAAATTCCCTCTTTCAGAGGCGTCGACGGCTTAAAGCCGGTCGCGAGCTCCAGGGCTCTCACATCGGCCCAGGTCGATTCGACGTCCCCCGGTTGCGCCGGCAACATTTCCAAAATGGCCTTCTTGCCCAGCGCTTCCTCGATGTCCTGGATAAATTCTCTTATGGATACTGTGTCGTTATTTCCTATATTGTAAATTCTCCAGGGAGCGGAGCTGGTCGCGGGATCGGGAGCGGCGGGATCGAATTCGGGATTCGGCGTAGCCGGCATATCCAGAACGCGAATCACGCCTTCGACAATGTCGTCAATATAGGTAAAATCGCGGCGCAGATTGCCATTATTAAAAACTTTAACAGGCTCGCCGGCCATGATCGCCTTGGTGAAAAGATAAAGAGCCATGTCCGGTCGACCCCACGGCCCGTACACGGTAAAAAAGCGCAGCCCTGTGGCTGGCAAATTAAATAGATGGCTATAGGCGTGCGCCATGAGCTCCCCGCTCTTTTTGGTCGCGGCGTAAAGGCTGACAGGATGGTCGACATTGGCGTGGATCGAGTAGGGTCTGGCCGCGTTAAGACCATAGACGGACGAAGAGGACGCGAAAACGAGGTGCTTTATTTCATGCCGGCGACAGCATTCGAGAATATTCCCAAAGCCTACGAGATTGGAATTTACATAGGATGAGGGATTGATCAGACTATATCTGACTCCCGCTTGCGCCGCGAGATTGATCACATGCGTGATCCCTCCGGAAAAGGCTTTTTCCAGGCCCTCCATGTCCGCGATATCATTATGGAAAAATTGAAAATTACGCGCTTGAGGCGACTTTTCAAGCAAAGCCAGCCTGTCTTTCTTCAGACGCGGGTCGTAATAATCGTTCAGATTATCGACGCCGACCGCCTCGCAGCCTTCCTCAAGAAGTCTTTTAGCGACATAAAACCCGATAAACCCGGCGACTCCAGTAATAAGGACTCTCATGTCGCCGCTCCGTTTCAGGCGTTGCCATGCGTGGGGGGAAGAGTTCCCCTTGTTTCTCCGGCGATTCTGAAAATGCGCACGCCGTACT
>JAAUYY010000126.1 GCA_014804865.1 Desulfovibrio sp. | reverse complement strand
TGAGATTAACGGCTATTTTAGCGCGCGCGATGTCGACGTCTATCATTTTCACTTTCGGACGAAACTCGCCCGCTTTTACAACGCCCCTCCTAATTCCATGTTTCTGGTCTGTCCCCTGCCGACGGAACTCGATAAACAACAGCGGAGATTCAGTCGCCGCGTGAATTTGGACGAGACAATCGGCAAAACGCTGACTGTCTGGCACAGCTTTTTAACTGGCGGAGACGACGAAACTCCGCCCCAACAGAAATGGCAAAATTTATCGCGACGGGAATGCGAAGTGGGAGAAATATCCGCCAACGGAATGCGTCTGGACATGGACGAGACGAACCCTCTTTATCCCGCGCTTTTCATAAACGACAACGTTCTTTTGCGAGGCGATTTTGGCTCTCTAAAGAAACCGCTCGTTCTCTATATTCTGGGGAATATAGTCCGCAAGATGTCCCGACCGGACGCGGAGAAGGCGATGTCCATAGGCTGCCGCTTCACCAGTTGGCGCAAGGCGAATTCGACCGGCGCCTGGTTTCGCGCCGATCCCCGGGATGGAATCGCCCAGCTCGCGCAATGGATATCGCGAAATTATCACACTTTTAATTCCTGAAGACGGGAATTATAGGCGGGCGATTTTCCGCGATTAACTCCGCCCCGCGAAAAACTAAAGGAGAGGGTCGGCATATTCAGCCTCTACCGAAATCGCGCGGGATTATTTTTTATCGGAAAGATCGAGATTCAACTCTAACTTCTGGCGGGCGAAATCCTCTTCGGGAGTAGGAGGCTCGTCGAAATTCAGGCGCAGAAGAGGATCATAAGAAGGTCGCGGCGTTTCCAAAGACGCCGAGGTCGAATTTTCGCCAGTTTCGGACGCGGATTTGGCAATCGAGATCGTCTCCATGCGCGATTCCATGGCTCTCAACAGGACTCTCAATTGCGCGCGCTCTTCGGAAGCCTGGCGGGTCGCGCTTTCGATTTTTACTATGAGATACCAGATTACCGCGACCATTCCCACAAAAAACAGAATCATGAAGATCATTAATTCGAACATATCCGTACTCCGCTGGCGACGATTGCGCCGATCACCTTACCAGCAAGCCGAAATATCTTCAAGGAGAGCGCATGAAATCCTCCCCTTCGCTTTTGGTGGCCGACAAAAAAGGCAAGATAGTCGAGCGCCGGGGATTCGCTCTTCTGGCCGAACGCGGAGGTCGTCTGTTTGAGCCTTCCTGGGACGAACTCGTTCCGCTCCCCGCCGAAAGCGAGCTTTTTTTTCTCCCCGGGCGACGCGCGATAGGATTAAATCGCGCGTCCGGGAAAATCGAAGAATTAAACGAGTTGGCCGTCGCCGCCTTCGCGGCTCCCGGCTATACGCTCTCGGCGACTCCAGCCTACGCCCAGGAAGCGGGCGCCCCTTTATTGCCGCTCTTCGCCTACGGCGCCGTAGGTTATGGGCGAGGCAAATTCTGGATCTGCGCGACGCGCGTAGATACGGATCAAAGACAGGTATTTTCAAACATAAAGGCGGGACGGGTCGAGCGCGAGGCCTCGCGTCTCCTGAAAGCCTATCCGCGCAATCGTCTTGTCGGGCATATTATAAATAATTGCGTTCGCGAATACGGATGTCCGGCAGCCAGAAATTTCGCCCTTGGCCGCTTCGAGGCTCCCTTGCCCACTTCGCGGACATGCGACGCCCGGTGCGTCGGATGCATCTCCCTGGCGCAAGCCGACGGCGCCGCCGAGACTACTCCCCAATGCCGAATAGCCTTTATTCCTTCGGCGGAAGAAGTCGCGGAAGTCATGCGGATTCACGCGAGCCGGGAAAGGGAAAAACCGATTTTCTCCTTCGGGCAGGGATGCGAGGGCGATCCTCTCCGCAATATCGATTCATTGGAGGAGAGCGTAAAATTATACCGCGGAGAAGGCGGCCGCGGAACGATAAATTGCAACACCAACGCCTCAAGCCCCGAAGCCGTTGAGCGTCTATGCGACGCGGGCTTAACCTCCATGCGCGCGAGTCTGAATAGCTCGCGACCGGAGCTTTACGAAGCGTATTATAGGCCGCTTGATTACGGATTCGAAGAGGTTCGGAGTTCCCTGGCTATCGCGAGAAAAAAAGGCGTATTCGCGTCGCTAAATCTGCTNTATTTNCCGGGAATAACGGACACGAAAGAGGAGCTCGAATNTCTCGCCCAACTTTGCGNGAAGACTGGCGTCTCGATGATCCAGTGGCGCAATCTCAATATCGATCCGCGCTGGTATCAAAACTATATAAAGGACATTGTTTCGACTAGCGAAGCGATGGGGTTAAATTCTTTCATGGCCGCGCTTCGGGAAAGATGTCCCTGGTTGCGTTACGGTTACTTTAATCCCTGGCTGGGAGAAAAAGCGGAGATAGTCGCGCCAATGGCGGAGTAGAGGAGGCGAGTCTCGCTTCGCGCCGCGCTTGTTTATCGATCCGCGCCTTCGAGTTGACGCGACGCCCAGGGCTCTTTGCATTGGGCGTCGATAGACTCTTCAACAAATCAATTTCAGATCGCGCGCAAAAAAAAGCCCCCGCTTTGGCGGGGGCATGAAATTAGCCTTATGGCGAGTTATTTGGACGCCGCGTCTCTGGGCGTCATGCTGTATCTGTAAACTTCGCTGATTTCCTTGTCATAGCCCGGATAGTAGCCTTTCGGCATACCCAGCACAATGCGCGCGCCGCGATTCATGAGCACGAGCAGATCTCCGTTTGTGGGATCAATGCCAAGACCCTCGATCTCGCCGTGTTTGATGGCTTCGTCCATGGTCTTTTCAAGCACGACTGGAGCCGAACTGGCGGAGGAGATTTTGACGCGATAGATGTGGTCGGGATCGTTGTCGTCGGCTATGCCGTCGTCGGCGGTCACGAACAGATCTCCGTCGACCCAGAATACGCCCTGGACATACTGGGGCACGGGCTGGAGATGAACCTTGCGGAGATACTTGCCGTTGAGATCGTATTCGTAGAGGTAGTTGCCGCTTTCGCCGCCGACCCAGGAGCACATCCAGACGGTCTTGTTTCTGGGATCGACAGTGATGCCGGCGACTTCTTCCTGTCCGGATTTGGGCTCAAACTGGAAACTTCTCTTTAATTTGAGCGTGTCGGCGTCGTGAACCGCGATCTGGATATCCTTGCCGACTCCGTCCATGAAGTTCTCGGCGCTGACATAAAGCTCGCCGTTATAGACATCGATATCGCCGATGTGGTTTACTTTCTTGGGATAGCCTTCGAAGGGTTGATCGTTTTGCGCGACAAGCTTGCCGTCCATGTCATACTTGTAGAGGGCCTTGGAGCCGGAGACATAGATGAACTTGCCGTCGCAGGTTACGCCCTGACGCCCCTCCACGGGAAACACGTTTTTCAGCTTATAAACGTATTTGTTGCTGGGGGCGTTGTAATCCGCCGTCGTCGCGCTCTTCTGCGTAACGCATCCGGTAGTTAGCAGTAAAAAGAGCGCCAATACAAGAAACTTGCGCATAACAGTGTCTCCCTGTCGCGGTTAAAAATTTGTATCAGTTTATTCGAGGCGAATATTCTGTCAATAGTCTCCGACGACAAACGCGCGGGAATAATCCTTTTCTATAATTTATTCGCTCCGATTTCGCGAAAAACTCGATAATCCTTAAAAATGCCGACGGAGGGAAGATGGGCGAGATCCGCGATTTTCGATCTGGCCGCGAGAGGCGCGTTCGACGAACATTCGCNGCCTTTCGTCAAAATTCGCTTCAACGCGATAAAAACTTACTTCCCCAAAACCTTGCCGGATTTGAAATAGGCCGATATGCCGCAGNTTCCGTCGCCGCTGTCCGGATTTTCAAAGTTGTCGGGCATCCAGTCCATTTCCACGACATAGGTAACTCGAACCTTTTTTCCCGGCTTCGAGCCAAATAATTTTTCTATCTCCTCTTCGTCCGCGAATATGGAAAATTCGTCGCCGCCGTATTCGGGAAGAAGTCCAAGATGGCAAAAATCGCCGCATACCACGCCCATATTTATGGCGTCNACTGTAACTGTCCGCAGAATCTTTTTGGGGCAATCGGCCTTTTTCTCGATTTGNAAGCATCGAGCGGACGCGGGATCGAGTTCCTCGCCGTATTCTTTATTTTGCCAGTTTCCGCTGAATCTGATCAATTTATCGAGTCCCGAAGCTTCCTGGAGGCATTCGATAACCTTTTTGTTTCCGTTCAACGAACCTAGCCTGGCGGTTTCCAGGCCCTCCTGCGAGAGAATCCAAACCTCCCCGTCCTGGGCCGCTTTTTGCGCCGGATAGCCGTAATAAACTCTTTGAGCGGCGTCGGACGATATGGCGCCGGCGCCGAAGATCAGTAGGGCCAATATGGCAGTCAATGTCGCTTTCACTTCTCGCTCCCTTAAAAGCAAATTTTTGGGCGTTATTTCGGTTAAGCAAAATTCGCTTTATTTTTTGCGGCAGTCCGCCGGTATGTCCTCGTCCGGATCCCAGAACGCGCCTTCGGCCTTCGCGCGGCCCTGATCTTCTTCGCTCAAATTGAAATTATATTCGAAGACTTTCAAGTCTTTAGTCCAGCTCGCCGTGGCTATGGCGTAAGCGCANGCCTTGNCGTATCCGTCTCGCATATACTCGGCGGCGGTCTCGTCGCGACCGGTCTTTACCCATTCGCGTTGAAACTTGAGCAAGGTCTTTTTGTCCGCGGCGGGAATATTGGCGTTNACCTCTTTCCAGGTCTGATTCATTAGCTTGTCCGCTTCGCGCAAAGCGGCTGAGGACTGATAAAGCTTTTGAAATTCCGCTTCGGAAATGGCGAAACACGGAGAGCCCAAAACGAGCGCGGCGAGAATGACGAAAAGGAAACTTTTCATAACCTACCTCCTTGTAAAGTTATATAAAAGTAACTTTAAGAAACGGAAAAATCAATTTAATCCGTATATGGAGAAACGACGCGAACGACGGCAAAAAATATAATTTGGCGGAAGACTGTCGCCAAAAATTATCGGGGTTTCCCGCGAAAGTTGAAAAACCCGACAACCAGCGGCCAGGCCTTTAAGCGCAGGATTCCGCGTCTCGACTTTAGCGAGCGCGTCCGCGGAATAAAGTCAAATCTTGACTCAATTTCGTCAATGGGTTATATACGCCATTCATTCATGACAGGGACATTTCAATCTTTCCCCGTTGGAGCGAAACAATCCCGGTCTTTTAATAATAAATCGGAGCCCTAATCGCGGGCGAGAGTCTGGAGCTATTTGATGAAAACCTTTTCCCTCAAAGCGGGCGAGATAGATCATAAATGGTATGTGGTCGACGCCGATGGCGAGATCCTGGGCCGATTCGCCAGTCAGATCGCCAATTATCTGCGCGGCAAACATAAACCCGAATTTTCTCCCCATATGGACAACGGAGACTATGTCGTCGTCGTCAATTGCGAAAAAATAAAGGTTACCGGCAAGAAACTACAAGATAAAGAGTACTACAGGCATTCCGGCTGGGTGGGCGGACTCAAGGAAACTTCCCTCGCGCAAATGCTCGCCAAACACCCGCGCAGGGTCA
>JAAUYY010000125.1 GCA_014804865.1 Desulfovibrio sp. | reverse complement strand
TTTAGTTTGGCGTCGCGGGGGAAATTCAAGCGTCGCCGCTTTTCTGATATTTTCAGTTGATAGAAGCCTCGAATATTTGGGTTTGCAAAATTATAACAGAGGATCGAAGGTGATTCCGTCAATAAAAAAAATATTTCTCCTTTTTTTACTTGCCGGCGCCCTCGTTGGTTGCGGCTCGTATCAGCCGACCAAAAACGTATGGAAAACGACCAAAGGACTATGGAACGAATACGTTAGTCCGCCGGCTTCGGTTGATTACGACGATAAAGGAGAATTGCCCGAGGAAGCGAAATTTCTTTCGCGCGCGATGATAGGAATCGACGTTCAGCTGGCGAAGCTTGAAAGAACGATGCAAAACGCGGACAAGCCGCCCACGCAGCAATGGCTCGACAAGTTATTTGAAACTTTTCCCTGGTTAAACGGCTTCGCCGGAATAAAAAGCGACGGAACTATCCTGGGTCAACAGCCCGCCGACTCCATGAAAGAGCTTGATTTTGTCCCGTTGCTCTACGAGGATAAAAAGCAAAACAGCAGGGCCCTCCGAACTGACGTTCAACCGACGCCCCTTGGGCCGGAAATTCTTTTGTCCACGCCGTTGTACGACGGTCCCGATTTTCTTGGGGTCGTCGTCGCCTATTTTGATATGCGCAACCTTGTATCCTTTTCCGATAATCCGGAAGACATGATCGTTTTATGCCCGGGCGCCTTGCTCTGGCCGGGCAAGTATGATTTCGCGGCCACGCCCATGGCCGGACTTGACTGGAGCAAAATTGTCAGAGAAAGTTCCTCCGGCGTCTGCTCCAACGAGCATGGCTCTTTTTATTACGTTGTCCGCTACCTTGGCAATCTTCCTTTAATATTCGCGTCGGTAAAAAGCGGCGATTTCCCGGCTGGCGACGGCTCGATTGAGCAGGGCTACGCTTTCTTCCCCAAGGAAAGAGAAAAACTGCCTGTGCCTCCGGTTCCGGAGCGTCGTTCCGCCAATTTGCGCGAAGTCAACGAATTCGCCCATAATCCCGACGAGGAAGAGCCAATTCCGGAATCTGCGGAGACCGCCGAAACGCGACCGGATCCCAACGAGATAGAGGCCGGCAGTCGCGCCAGCGCCCTTCTGAAAGGAGGAAGCGTAAGGGGAAGACAGATCGAGGAACGACCGCTGGAAGGAGAAAATGTTCCGGTGGAAAGAGTCGAGCGTCCGCGTCGTCCGTCGCGAAGCGAGATTCTCGATCGCCAGATCGAGATCCTTCGCAGGGAAGACGCTTTGTTGCAAGAGCCCACCGAAGAAGAGATCCCCGAAGAAATTCAGAGACCAAGTCCGTTCGGGCCCAGGGGCGACGATTCTTCCGCGTCCCGTCCGAGTCCTTTCGGGCCGTCCGAGGAAAGAGTTGAAGAACCCGCGCGCCCGACTTTACCCGGAGGACGTCCAAGTCCCTTTGGTCCGGCTCGCGACAGCGAAACGGACAGATCGTCGGATTCGGGAGAAGATTCTTCAGCATCCTCTGGCTCCAGCGGATCGTCGTTCGAGCCCGACGCCAGTTCGAGCGAGTCCTCGGGCGGGGACGGCGCGGCGCAATCTCCAAATCCTTTTGAGAGGATGCGAAATCTCGAGGGTTCGGCGCCTTTGAAAGAGGGAGCTCAATAAATAAAGTCTTCGCCCCGCGATCGCCGTTTATTGGCGCGTTCGCGGGGCGGTTAGCAAACTCGCCGGATTTTTTCCCGGCCGAAAGGAGCGCAATATGGCTGATGTCACAGTTACCGAATATCTATTGTTGCACCAAAAAAAGACGCCCCAGGCGACTGGTCAGTTTACCGGCCTGCTTTACGATCTCATCCTTTCGGGAAAGTCTATTTCGCAGAGAATAAATAAAGCGGGTTTGCTTGATATTCTTGGTGGCACCGGCGAAGTGAACGTGCAGGGCGAAGACGTTCAAAAGATGGACACTATCGCCAATCGCATAATGATTTATCGCATGGAGCGAAGCGGCGCCCTTTGCGCCATGAGCTCCGAAGAGGAAGCGGATTTGATACGCGTGGGACCCGAGTTTCCGCGCGGCGATTATATATTGATATTCGATCCCCTCGATGGTTCGTCCAATATCGACATCGACGTTAACGTCGGCACCATCTTTTCAATATTGCGCAGACCGGCGGGCGAAACCGGCGAAGTGCGTCTGGAGGATGTGCTTCAGCCAGGTTATCAACAGGTCGGCGCGGGCTATATTCTATACGGGCCCTCCACGATGCTGGTCTTGAGCACTGGGCAGGGAGTCCACGGTTTTACGCTTGATCCGGGCGTCGGCGAATTCCTGCTTTCTCATCCAAATATGCAAATTCCCGAAAAGGGCGCGATCTATTCCATAAACGACGGTTACTGGAGATACTGGGACGACGCGACGAAGGACNTGGTCGATTGGTTCCGAACCACGGAAAGTCGCGANGGGAAGCCTTATTCCGCGCGTTACGTTGGAGCGCTTGTCGCCGATTTTCATCGCACGNTNCTACGCGGNGGCATATATATGTATCCCGCGGAAAAGAGGAAGCCGGATGGAAAATTAAGGCTTATGTGCGAGGCCAATCCCCTCGCCTATCTCGCGGAGCAGGCCGGCGGCAAAGCTTCCGACGGCAGGGGGCGTATTCTTGACAAAATACCCACCAAACTACACGCTCGCACGCCTCTCTTCATAGGTTCCAGACAGGACGTGGAGAAAGTAGAGGAAATTTACGCGCGACACTACGCTAAAAAATAGTGATGTCTCTACGCGTTGAAACTTCATGCGACGAGACGGCCGTCGCCCTGGTAAAAGACGGTCGCCTCGTCCATTCGCTTACTTCGAGTCAGGCGGAGCTTCATTCCCTCTTTGGCGGCGTCGTGCCGGAACTTGCCTCGCGCGAGCATTATCGGTTTATCGGCCCTCTATTTGATAAATTGCTCGTCGATAGCGGGGCAAGCGCGACGGATATTGACGCGATCGCCGTAACGCGCGGGCCGGGATTATTGGGCAGTCTCCTCGTTGGCGTCGCTTTCGCCAAATCCCTGGCTCTCGCTCTGGGCAGACCGTTGATCGGAGCGAATCACCTTCGCGCTCATCTTCTCGCCGTCGGTCTATCGCGGCCTCTTGTTTTTCCCGCGCTAGGCGTTCTCGCGTCCGGCGGTCATACGCATTTATACTGGATTAAATCCCATGACGATTTTGAGATTTTGGGAACGACAATAGACGACGCGGCTGGAGAAGCTTTCGATAAAATCGGTCAATTTCTCAATCTTCCCTATCCCGGCGGCCCAGTCATTGACCTAATGGCCATAGATGGCGAACCTTCTTACGAATTGCCCAGGCCCTATATCGATAATGACAATCTGGATTTCAGCTTTAGCGGTCTCAAGACAGCCGCTATAAGAGTCGCGCGAGAACATAGAGATAAAGACTTCGACATCCGCGATTTTTGCGCGTCCCTGAACGAAGCGATCGCCGACACGCTAGTTGTCAAAACGGAGCGCGCCCTTGAAAAATTTCCCGCCGCCGCGATCTGGTTCGCGGGAGGCGTGGCCGCCAACAGCCTGGCTAGAAAAAAGCTGGAGGATCTAGCCCTGAGGCGCGGATTGGCCTTTCTTGTTCCGGAAAAGAAATTTTGCGGCGACAACGCCGCGATGATCGCTTATAATGGCTGGCTTCTCGCCCAGGAAGGCAAAACAAGCGAGCTTGACCTCGAATCCATCCCGAGGGGGCGAAAGATTCCCGACGATTATCGAAAAGCTATTGATCTTGACAGCGAAGCCCCATGACAATAATGTGTTATGGAAGCCAATATAGGATTGGCGCATTAAAAAAAGGAGACAATGATGGCCGTAGAGAATCTGACAGACGCCAATTTTGGCAGCGTTGTTGAATCGTCAAATTTGCCCTTGCTCATTGACTTCTGGGCTCCATGGTGCGGTCCCTGCCGCGCGATGGCGCCTGTTCTTGACGAGCTCGCCAAGGAGTACGAAGGCCGCGTGCGCGTCTGCAAGCTCAATGTCGATGAAAATCCGGCCACGGCGCAGGCTTACGGCGTCCGCTCAATTCCGACAATGGTTTTGATCAAGGACGGAGACACAATCGAACAGGTCGTGGGAGCCGTATCCAAAGACGTATTAAAGCGTATGTTTAGCACGAAGGGCATCGATGATCCATCGTTCTGATGTAGCCGTAATCGGCGCGGGGCCAGCCGGAATGACGGCGGCCCTGTATCTCGCGCGATCGGGCTGTTCGGTTATTATGTTCGAGCAACTCACGCCAGGCGGTCAAATTCTTCAGACCGAAGGGCTGGAAAACTACCCCGGTTTTCCAAACGGCGTGAAAGGTTATGAACTCGCCGATTTCATGTCCGCTCAACTCGAGCCATACGATATTAAACGTCCGCTGGGCGAAGTGTCCAACATTAGCGGTTCGGCGGGAGCTTTTATCGTTCAGGCCGAAGCCGATCAAGACAGTTACGAAACGCGCGCCATTGTCGTTTGTTCGGGAGTATTTCATAAGCATCTGGGGCTTCCCGGCGAGAATCGTCTTCTCGGCCATGGCATATCCTACTGCGCCCTGTGCGACGGCAATTTTTATCGGAATCAGCCAGTCGCGGTCGTGGGCGGAGGAAATTCCGCGCTCGAAGAATCCCTTTATCTGGCGAAGATCGCGTCCGAAGTGCATCTTATCCACAGGCGCGACGAGTTTCGCGGCGCCATGATCTATCAGAAAAAACTCGAACAACTTACGGATAAGGTAATTATTCACAGAAGCGCGGTAATCGAGGATCTCGAAGGGGAGAAAGATCTGACTGGCCTGGTTATTCGCGACCTGAAGACGAACGACACGAGCTCAATCAAGGTTAATGGTCTCTTCATCTATGTGGGCTTTTTTCCGGTTACAAAATTCCTGCCCGAAGGCATCGAGACCGACAAGCAGGGCTTTCTGATTACCGATACGGAAATGCGCACAAGCGTCCCCGGTATCTTCGCCGCGGGCGACGTAAGATCAAAACTTTGTCGTCAAGTCATCACCGCAGCCGGCGATGGCGCCACGGCGGCTCAAGCAGCTTTTGTCTTTCTGGAACAGCTCGATGCTTAAACGCGCTTCCATATGCCTCGCGCTTGGATTGATTTTTTTACTGGGCGGATGCGGAATTATCGACATGATATACCTGCCTCCTTCGGAGGACACCGCCCAGGAAATCTACGAAACGGCGAACGAGGCCATGAGCGACAAGAATTATGTTCGCGCCGTAGAACTCTATAACAAATTGCGGGATACCTATCCCTTTAGCCCTTATACCATCGACGCGGAATTATCCCTCGGCGACGCCTATTTCCTCGATGAAGAGTACGAGCAAGCGACCGAAACCTACAAGGATTTCGAAGCTTTGCACCCCCGCAACGAGGCTATTCCCTACGTCCTCTATCAAACGGGAATGTCGCTTCTCAAACAATTCCGTTCCGTAGATCGCGCGACAACCGAGCTTGACGAGGCCTACGCATACTTCAATCGCCTTGTCCAGACCTACCCCAATTCGCCTTATGCGCAAAGCGCCGAAGAAAATATGCTATTGTGCCGAAAATTAATCGCGGAGCACGAGCTTTATATCGCCGACGTATTCTGGCAAATGGGCCAATATGGGCCGGCGTGGCGCAGATACGTTTATATTGACGAAAATTTCCGCGATGTTCCCGAAGTCGCCGAGCACGCGCGCGAAAAGAGCGTTTCCGCTTATCATCGTTATCGCGCCGAGCAGGCCGACGAAACAAGGATGAAGAGGGAAGGCTCCTGGAGAGACTGGTTCAAGTGGCTCTAGTTCCTTTGGAGGTCTTATGAAAGATCTACATAGCTCTTACGATCTGAACGACAATATAAAAATTCCCGTCATGGGCTATGGATGCTACAAGGCCGAAGGAAAAGAATTAATCAAGGGAGTAAAATACGCGACCAGTCTGGGCTATTCGCTTCTGGACAGCGCCGCGTATTATCATAACGAGGCGACCGTAGGCGAAGCCATAGAAGAATGCGGTCAACCTCGCGAAAACCTTTTCGTTATTTCCAAAATATGGCCGGACGCCTTTGATAAGCCGGTCGATTCGCTAGATAAGACCTTGCGCGATCTCAAGCTCGAATATCTTGACGCGTATCTCCTTCATTGGCCCGGCCTTGACGAAAAACGGCGATTAAACGCTTTCGAAGCCCTTCTAAAAGAAAAGGAAAAAGGAAAGATCAGAGTTCTTGGCGTTTCCAATTTTCTACAGTCCCATTTGAACAATTTACATAAGCGCTTCTCCCTTTGGCTGCCAATCAATCAGATAGAAATACATCCTTATTGCCAGCAAAAAGAGCTTTGCGATTTTTGCGTAGAACGCGATATTCAAATCGTATCTTCGGTTCCCCTGGGACGCGGAGCGGAATTTGATAATCCAGTCCTTATCGCGATCTCGAAAAAATATGGCAAGTCAGTTCCGCAGGTCATGCTTCGCTGGCAGATCCAGAAAGCGTATATTCCCATTCCCAAATCAGTCCATCCTGAGAGAATAAAGGCCAACGCGGATATTTTTGACTTCTCCCTCTCCGATCAGGATATGCTTGAAATATCGAGCCTTGATAAACCTGACAACGCGGGCAGAGTCTCGAAGGATCCTTTAAAATTCCCCGAATAGATCCGCCCTGGTTATCCATTATTGAACGCGGAGAGATCCCGGCTCTAATTCCATTTCGCGCTCGCCTTTCTTACGGTCTCCAAATCCAGCACGCTCTCCGTGAAGCCTTTGACGACGAGTTCCGGCGGCAGAAATTCGTCATATTTATCAAATAAGGGCAGTTCCTTCGGATAAATTAATTCCAGAGGATCGATCGGCTTCGCTAATTCTTCTTTTAATACTCCAAAAAATTCCTCTTTATCCGCATCCATATTAAATTGCATATAAAAAGGGCGAGCGGAATCGAGATTGCGCAGGCCAAGCCTCTCCTTGCATTTAATCTTAAGTACCCGCTCAAGCGTGATGAAGGGATAAGTCCCCAGCCAGGGGAGAAAGTGCCAGACGTTACCGCCGACATTGATTAGCTCGCTTTTATCCAATCCGGCCCTTCGCGCGGCGATTCTGGTTTCATCGAGGCGCGCGACAGCGTTTTTTAGCAGATACGGGTAAACGGAATTTTCGCGAAACACGCCGCGCATTCTTTCGAGAATGCGCGTATGGATATCCCCGGCGCAAAGTCCAAAATAGGCGGGTATTGTGCCTTTAACTTGTTCGCAATATACGCTATGGCGTTTGTGATCCACGTCGAGAACAATCCAGACATGCCCGGCGATCGCAATTTTTTCGCCTATTGGCGGCGGAGACACGATCGTGCCAAGTTCGCGGGTTTCGTCGCGAACGGAATATTCTTCGTTTTCCTTGAATACTCCGTAAAATTTGTAAGAATTAATTATCCTTTCCCCATTTAATCCGACTATCAGGCCGCCTTTTTCGGTTCGCTGAATGTGATCTTTCTCGATTAAATGGCGGAGCATCATTTTATAGTCGTCTTGGGTAATTTTGCGGAAATAACTCAAGCCGAGTACGCGTTCCGCGAGAGATCGAGGGGACATTTCGCCGCTCGATGCCAGCGTAGCCATGGTTTGATGATAGAGAAGACTATAGGGAAGCCGCTCGAGTCGCGGAGGCTCCACCCATTTTTCCTCCATATAGAGCTGGACAATGGCGATACCCTGGAGGAGCTTCCAGGGCAAAGTCGCCGCGAGCAAGGCGCGCGGCTCCGGCTCGTCTTCGCGCATTACGAAACGCATTTCCGGCGGCGATTCGCGCCGACCGGTGCGACCCATGCGTTGAAGAAATGAAGATACTGTCCAGGGCGCGTCGATTTGAAACGCCCGCTCCAGCCTGCCTATATCGATCCCCAGCTCGAGAGTCGACGTCGTTATGGTAGTCAGATTAACCGAATCGTCCTTCATGGCCTCTTCCGCAGTCTCCCGATATGAAGCTGACAAATTGCCATGATGGATTAGGAATCGATCCGGCTCCCCTTTTCTTTCGCAGTATTCGCGAAGCGTGGAAGTTACCGCTTCGCATTCCTCNCGCGAATTGGAGAAAACGAGACATTTTTTTCCCCGAGTATGCTCGAAGATGTATGCCAACCCGGGATCCGCGTTTTNNGGNGCNGTGTCCGTCTTTTCCATGTCNTCGTCGGTTACTGGCTCCGGCTCTGTCTCTTCGGATTTTTTCNGAGAGTCGACGTAAAAATGCTCCATTGAGAGTCGCCATTTTACGCCTTTGGCTTCGATCCTGGGAATCAAGGTCTTGCGNCCTGAACCCATGGAAAGCAAGTCGCCAGTTTTTTCAGGATCGCCTATNGTCGCGGACAAGCCGATCCTCCTGGGCGAGACAGCCGCGAGTTTTGATAANCGTTCGATCAGACAGAGGGTCTGCCCTCCCCTATCCCCGCGCAACAAAGAATGAATTTCATCGATNACGACNAAACGAAGATCNTTAAACATCCTGGGAATAGCCGAATGCTTATGAAGAAGAATCGCTTCGAGAGATTCCGGCGTGATCTGCAAGATGCCCGACGGCTTTTTCATAAGCTTATGTTTGCGGTTTTGCGCGACATCCCCATGCCAACGCCAGACTGGGATCCCGGCTTCGTCGCATAAATCGTATAATCGGAGAAATTGATCNTTGATAAGCGCTTTCAGCGGGCCGATATAAAGACATCCTATGGAAGCGGGTGGATTTTCTTCGAGAAGGGTTATAATTGGAAAAAACGCCGCCTCTGTCTTCCCCGCGGCTGTCGACGCGGTGAGGAGCGCGTTTTCGTCTGTATTAAAAATAACGTCGGCGGCCGCGACTTGTATCGCGCGAAGATCTTGCCAGTTATTTTTAAATATATAGTCCTGAACAACCGGCGAGTAGCGATCAAAGACTCCCATTGTCAAAACTACACGTCAAATTCCGCGAATTCGCCGGAAGTTTCCGCTCCTTCCACGTCGTTTTTCGCGAACTTAAAATCTCCGCCTCCCAGGAGCGAGCGGACTTTTAATTCTGGATTTTGATAGAGAATATCGAGAACTTCGATAAAATCGCGGATGACTTCGCGCGGCGTTATATGTTCGTCAGCGCCTATTCGACCAAATTCGATCTCGATGAAGTCGACAAGATCTTTTTGTTTGAGAGTTCGCTTGTAATCGTATAATTCGGCGTGGATATCAGCCAATTTTTCCACAAGGATTAACATTTCCTCTTGAGAAAGCGGCTGAAGCCGAATCACTGGCGAGAGCAGATCCTTGCCATGCTCGGCGAAGCGCCCCTGGGCAAGACGCGAGCGCAAAGCTTCGTAACTATAAACGCCTCTTCTGGGATCTTCCATTGACTGCGGCGTCCCGCAGAGAATTACGCCCATATTATGAGCTTTTCCCTGCATGGCGTCGTTATACATGGTCAGGATCTTCTCATAATTATATTGGCGAGTTACAGAATGGGGAATTTTATAAATATTGACCAACTCGTCGATGAGAATAAGCAAGCCTTCGTAACCCGCGCGTTTTAGAAAAGTGGCGAAAAGTTTTAAATATTCGTACCAATCGTCGTCCGTAATTATTATATTTACGCCAAGCTCGCGTTTGGCCTCTGTTTTTGTTTCGTATTCGCCTCGAAACCATTTGAGGACCTTGGCTTTTAATTCGTCGTCGCCCGACACGTTGGCCTTGTAATATATCGTAAGTAGCCGAGCGAAATCGAATCCATGAGTCATTTCGCTGAGACTGCCCACTATCGCGGAAATCTTTTTTTCTACAAGACGCTCGAGACCGGGATCCGTAAGACTTAAATTTTCTTCGTCGGCCGTTTCGCGTTGGACATTGCTGATCCATCGATCGAGAATAAGTCCCAGCGCCCCGCCCTCAGGCTTTGTCTTGGTCGCCATATTGCGGATCAGTTCCTTGTAGGTAGCGAGTCCCTGGCCTCTAGTCCCCTGGAGGCGTCTTTCCGGCGAAAGATCCGCGTCGACAACGACGAAATTCTTGGCCATGACGTAATTTCGAATTGTCTGCAAAAGGAAGCTCTTGCCGCTGCCGTATTTGCCGGAAATGAATCTGAAGGCCGCGCCGCCGTCGGCTATTATATCCACGTCTCGCAAGAGCGCCTCAATTTCTCCCTTCCGCCCGACTGTGATGTACGGCAAGCCTACCCGGGGCACCACTCCGCCTTTTAATGAATTTATAAGAGTCTGGGCTATTCTTTTTGGTATATTCATTTGGGCGCGATCTCCTTGAGCGCTTCGATATAATCCTCGAAAATTTCCGGCGTATCGTCCATGACCGAATCGTTAAAGGTATCGAAAAGCTTTTCGTTTATTCCGTCAACCAGAACGGATAGCAGTAACCCCTCCTCGCGAAGCCAATCTGTGGATTCGCCATAGAGCAGGCAATGGAGCAATTTGTATTCCTCGGGCGATAGCGGCGATTCGGACTCGTCATGCTTGGACTCCGCGATCGAAGGCGCTTCTTCGTATTTCTCTTCGTCGACAATTAATTTATCGCGCGTGACGGAA
>JAAUYY010000124.1 GCA_014804865.1 Desulfovibrio sp. | reverse complement strand
TCGCCGCGACGCCTTTGCCAGTCAAAGACGACGTCGAAATTGCCGTCAATTTTTGCTCGCGGCGCGCTCGTCGCCGCCGGGGTAATTTCAAGCCACATTCGCTATAGTCGCGATTGAAGAGATCGAAAGCGAGGACATATGCTCACAGCAAAGGAAATACGCGAGCGTTACCTGAAGTTTTTTGCGAACAAGGCCCATAAGATAGTCGAATCCGGCCCCATCGTGCCCCCCGGCGATCCCAGTCTGCTTTTTACCAACGCCGGAATGGTGCAATTCAAGGATCTGTTTCTGGGCGAGGAGAAGCGGGATTACTCGCGAGCGGCTACCTGTCAGAAGTGTCTTCGCGTATCGGGCAAACACAACGATCTTGAGAATGTGGGCAGAACGGCCAGGCATCATACATTTTTTGAAATGCTGGGCAATTTTTCCTTTGGCGATTATTTCAAGAAGGAAGCCATAGCCTGGGCCTGGGAATTTGTAACCGCGGAACTCGGCCTCCCGATGGATAAGTTATGGGTAACGATTTATAAAGACGACGACGAGGCGGCCGAAATCTGGAAAAGCATGCCAGGCTTTAATCCCGATCATCTGGTGAGGATGGGAGAAAAGGACAATTTCTGGACAATGGGCGACACCGGTCCCTGCGGCCCTTGCTCCGAGATTTATATCGATCAGGGCGAGGACATGAAGTGCGGCGACAGTTGCGGCATTGGCTCCTGCGACTGCGACCGTTTTCTGGAAATATGGAATCTCGTCTTTACCCAATACAATCAGGCCCAGGACGGGACAAGATCGNCTCTCGCTTCGCCCAATATCGATACNGGAATGGGCCTCGAGCGAATCGCCGCCGTCTGCCAGGGCAAAAGATCAAATTTTGATTGCGATTTATTCCGCGAGATAATCGATTTCGCGGCGGGACTGGCCAATGTCCAGTATTCCGAAAGCGCCCCCAATACGAACGATATAGACACCGCGCTTCGGGTCATCGCCGATCACAGTCGCGCGGCGGCTTTCATGATCGCCGAAGGCATTCTCCCCTCCAACGAAAAGCGAGGCTACGTCCTGCGTCGGCTTATTCGCCGCGCTTTGCGCTTCGCGAACCTCATGGGCGTTCGCGAACCTTTCTTGCATAAGGTGGCGAGAAAGGTAACGGAGATCATGGGCGACGCGTATCCTGAACTTAAGAAGCGCGCGGATTTTATCGACAGGGCCGTGTTTGAGGAAGAAAAAAGATTCTCGCAGACACTCGATAAAGGTCTCGAGTTGCTGGAGGCGGAGATCGCCGAACTTCNGGCCAAGGGCGAAAACGTCATCCCGGGCGAGTTCTGCTTTAAGTTGTACGACACTTACGGTTTCCCCATGGACATCATCGCCGACGCAGCCGAGAAACAGGGCCTCAAGCCCGATTACGAAGGCTTCGCCGCGAAGATGAAAGAGCAGAGAGAGCGGGGCAGAGAAAATCAGAAGAAGGCCGGNCTCCTGGGACATGGCAAAGACGGGCNTCTCGCCGAAGTCTGCAAGCAATTGCAAAAGGAGGGCGTNATGACCCTCTTCGTCGGCTATGAGACTCTCGAGACAAAGACCGCGGTCGCGGCTCTGATCGACGCCGAAGGCCGACGCGTCCGTTCCCTNGGGGAAGGCGAAACCGGCTTNATGATCGCCTCCGAAACGCCATTTTACGGAGAGGCCGGCGGCCAGGTCGGCGATATAGGCGTCGTTATTACNGCGAGCGGCAAAGCCGAAGCTCTATCGACTATTCGNCCCATACCTGGAATGATCGCTCAACAGATAAAGATCGACGCGGGCGAAATTCATGAAGGGCAAGAAGCGGAATTGNGCGTCGACGCGGACACGCGAATGAATGTCGCCAGAAATCATACCTGCGCGCANCTCCTGCACGCGGCTTTGCGCAGGGTACTCGGCGAACACGCGCGTCAGGCCGGNTCCCTCGTCGACGGAGCGCGAATCAGGTTTGACTTTTCCCATTTCGCGGCCTTGAGNGCCGAGGAATTGGCGGCTATCGAAAGGGACGTGAATCGCGCTATCATGGCCGATCTGCCCGCTCGCGCCTGCGAAATGCCAAAGGACGAGGCGATCGCGGCCGGCGCNATGGCTCTCTTTAGCGAAAAGTACGGCGACGTCGTCCGCGTTCTTACCATAGGNGACCAAAAGCCGGAATCGGTCGAGCTTTGCGGCGGNACGCACCTGGANCGCACNGGTCAGGCCGGATCNTTCCTGATTCTCAACGAAAGCTCCGTGGCGGCCGGNGTAAGACGCATCGAAGCGGTTAGCGGCTGGAACGCCTACAATATTGTTCTCAATCAGCGCGGCGCCTTNAACGCCGCGGCNCTGAATCTTCAGGCGCCAGTCGATCAGATAGCCGAGAAAGCCCTGACTATTCAGGAAGAATTAAAACGACTCCGCCGCGAAGCGCGCAAAACCTCCAGTCTCGATCTCGACGATTCCAGAATTAACGAGAATTTGACGGAAATTGGCGANATAAAATTGTTGACCATGGAAATCAAGGACGCGGGCATGAAGGTTCTGCGCGATTTGACAGATAAATTGCGNGGGAAATTTTCTAAAAAAGCCATCNTCTGCCTCGCTGGTATCGAAGGGTTGCGCGTAAATATGACGCTTTATGTCTCCAAAGACATTCATGATAAGTTCACAGCCCCNGAGTTGATCAAACAGGTCGCGCCGATCGTCGGCGGCTCCGGCGGCGGCAGGCCAGATTTCGCGCAGGCCGGCGGCGACCAGGCGGAAATGATCGGCGAAGCCCTGGCCGCTGTCAAAAGACTTGTTCAGGAGCGATTAATTAAGTGATAGGAATTTCAAAATTATACTGCNGTCAGGCCGAAGCGTCCGACGCCTTGCGCTATGGCCGCGAATCCGGCAAGTTGCCGTCTCATCTGCTTCAGTTTTCCAAAGACAAGAAGCCCGTCGTCGTCTGGAATATGACAAAGCGTTGCAATCTGCGTTGCGTCCACTGCTACGCCCACGCCTGCGGCGAAAAGGGCGTCGATCCCATGAATACCGAGCAGGNCAAGGCAATGATCGATAATTTGGCCGATTATGGCGCTCCCGTAATGCTCTTTTCCGGGGGCGAGCCGCTTGTCAGAGATGATCTTGTCGAATTGGCCAGCCACGCGACGCGGCGAGGAATGCGCGCCGTCATCTCGACTAACGGCACTTTGATCACGCCGGAGAAAGCGAAGGAATTAAAAGCCGTCGGTTTGTCCTATGTGGGAATTTCCCTCGATGGCTTAAAAGACGCGCACGACAAGTTTCGCGGAGTCTCGGGCGCCTTTGAAAAGGCGATCAAAGGCATCGAGAACTGCAAGGCTGAAGGNCTGAAAGTNGGTCTGCGCTTTACGATCAATAAGCGCAACGCCGGAGAGATCCCGGGCGTCTTCAAGTTGCTTGAAGATCTGGAAGTCCCTCGCGCCTGTTTTTATCATTTGGTCTATTCCGGACGNGGCACNCAACTCATCAACGAAGATCTCGATCATCGGGAAACTCGCGAGGTCGTCGATCTGATCATGGATCGGACAAGGNCNCTTTTCGATGCGGGAAAGCCNAAAGAAATCCTGACAGTCGATAATCACGCCGACGGNCCNTATGTGTGGATGCGTCTGAAGAGGGAAGATCCCAAAAGAGCCGAGGATGTCTTCAAGTTATTGCAATTTAACGANGGNAACAACTCCGGACGCGGCATCGGTTGCGTCTCCTGGGACGGAAAAGTGCACGCCGATCAGTTNTGGCGCGAGCATATTTTTGGGAATGTCCTCGANCGGCCCTTTTCGGAGATCTGGGAAGACGCCAGTATCGAGCTTTTGCGCAAGCTCAAAAACAAGAAAGAGCACGTCAAAGGCAGATGCGCCCGCTGTCAATTCCTCAATATCTGCGGCGGCAATTTTCGAGCCCGCGCCGAAGCCTGGCATGGGGACGAGTGGGCCGAGGATCCAGCCTGCTACCTGACCGACGAAGAAATCGGAATTAAATGAAGGATAATCGCGAGATTCATATGAAGAATGAATTTTTTAGGGGCAGACGACTACGGACTACGCCAGCGATGCGAAATCTATGTCGCCAGACGGCGCCGCTCCAGGCGTCCAAGTTGATTATGCCCTATTTCGTCGTCGATAACGGCGATCCAGCCTATCGCAAGGAAATTCCTTCCATGCCCGGGCAATATCAACTTGGCTTCGACGCCTTCCTGAAAAAGCTCGAAACTCCCGTCAAACAGGGTCTTTCCAATATTCTTCTCTTCGGAATCCCGAAGGAAAAGGACGAGAGAGCGAGCGGAGCCTACGCCGAAGACGGCGTCGTTCAGGAAGCGATCAGACGCGCGAAAAAGGAATTTCCGCGTTTGCTCGTCATAACCGACGTCTGTCTTTGCGAATATATGAGTCATGGTCATTGCGGCATACTAAAGCCGAGCGGAGCTGTGGCTAACGACGAGACATTGCCCCTGCTCGGTAAGACAGCCGTAAGCCAGGCGCGAGCCGGAGCGGACATCGTGGCCCCTTCGGACATGATGGACGGTCGCGTAAGATTCATTCGAACCGCCCTCGATGAAGCCGGATTTTCGTCCGTTCCGATAATGTCCTACGCGGTAAAATACGCGTCGGCCTATTACGGGCCGTTTCGCGAAGCGGCCGAATCTGCTCCGGCCTGCGGCGACCGCAAGGCTTATCAGATGGATCCCGCGAACTCCCGTGAGGCCCTGATCGAAGCGCGGGCCGATCTCGAAGAAGGCGCGGATATGCTGATTGTAAAACCGGCTGGCGCCTATCAGGATATAATTAAACTTGTTCGGGACAATACCGAAACGCCTCTCGCCGCCTATCAGGTGAGCGGCGAATATTCGCTTATCAAGGCGGCCGCGGCCAATGGCTGGGTCGATGGCCAGGCGGTCATGATGGAAAGCCTGATCGGTCTAAAGCGGGCGGGCGCGGATATGCTGATCACCTATTTCACGGAGGAAATTCTCGCGAAAGGATTAGCGGAGGCATGAAGCCGGACAGCGCGCAAGTCGCGCCTCCCTTGAGAATGGTCGCGTGGGAGATTACTCGCGCTTGCAACCTGGCTTGCAAGCATTGTCGAGCCGAGGCGCGCATGGAGCCTTACGAAGGGGAGCTTTCGACCGCCGAAGCCAAAAATTTAATCGATTCCTTCGTAGAATTGGGAAAGCCCGTGATCATTTTTACCGGCGGCGACCCAATGACTCGACCGGACGTTTACGAGCTAATCGAATACGCGAGCGGCAAAGGTCTCGAATGCGCTTTCGCGCCCAATGGCACGCTAATCGACGAAAATAACGTCCTGAAGATCAAAAATAGCGGCGTCAAGCGTTGCTCTATCTCCATTGACGGGCCGGACGCTGCGACGCACGACGCGCTTCGCGGCGTTCCCGGGGCGTTCGAAGCCAGTCTCCGCGGCATAGAGCTTNTAAAAAAACACGATATTCCNTTCCAGCTCAANACCACTGTAACTAAAAACAATCTCGGCTTTTTCAAGGATATTTTCGCGCTTTGCGAGAGGCTCGGCGCGGTCGCGTGGCATATATTTCTGCTCGTGCCCATGGGCAGAGGATCAAATATGGCGGATCAGGTTATCTCNGCCGCGGAATATGAAGAAGTCCTCAACTGGTTTTACGATTTCAGAAAAACGACAAAAATGAGTCTCAAGGCCACCTGCGCGCCGCACTATTACCGAATAATGCGCCAAAGAGCCAAAGAAGAAAACTCGCCGGTTACTCAAGAGACATTCGGGCTTGACGCTCGGACGCGCGGTTGTCTCGGCGGAACTGGCTTTTGTTTTATCAGCCACCGCGGGCAGGCGCAACCATGCGGATATCTGGAGTTAAACTGCGGAAACGTGCGCGAGACGCCTTTTCCCGAGATCTGGAAAAACAGCGAGATTTTTCGCAAATTGCGCGATCAAAAAGCGTTCGAGGGAAAGTGCGGGATCTGCGAGTATCACAAGGTCTGCGGCGGATGTCGCGCTCGCGCTTATAGCATGACGGGGAATTATCTGCGCGAAGAGCCTCTCTGTCAGTACGTTCCCCTAAAGGCTAGGGAGGCAAATGGATAAGGACGAGACCGATGCCCTGGACAAGCGAATCCTCGACATCATTCAATCCGATTTTCCGCTGGTTTCGAGGCCATACGAAGAGATCGCGCGGAGACTAGACTCCACCGAAAAGGAAGTCTTCGATAGAGTCCGCAAAATGCGCGAAAGCGGACTTGTTCGACGGATCGGCGCGAATTATCAGTCTTCCCGGCTCGGATTCGTATCGACCCTCTGCGCGGCGAAAGCGCCCCCGGACAAGCTGGAAGAGTTTATAGCTTTCGTCAACGCGATCCCGGGAGTAACCCATAATTACGAGAGGGAGCACGATTATAATATATGGTTCACCCTGATAAGCCCGTCTCGCGAAAGGACAGCGGAAATTCTCGCGGAAATCGAGGCGAAAACGGGCGTCCGACCCCTGAATTTGCCAGCCACGCGATTATTCAAAATCAAGGTCGATTTTCCCATGGAGGATTAGACGCGGGCGTCAGAGTTCGGAAAAATCAGCCAAAATTCGCCATTTCCGCGAATGATCGGGCAAATCGCAGTTAAAATGGATAACTTATTGAAAAAAAAGATTAAATATACCTTATCGAACCAATCATCCGCGGGACAGAAAAAAATCGTTATATTTAGCGGAGTTATAAAAGCGACTAAAAAATATATACTACAAAATCGCTTGACAAAAAATCATCCGCGATTTAAGGTAAATTTAGTCAATCAATAATGATAGTTAGGAGGGGAGGAGTTAAAATAGACCTGACTTTCAAAGGGATTATGACCTATGAAAGGTTTTGATTTTAAATTTGCAGGAATAAGTTAAAATAGACCTGACTTTCAAAGGGATTATGACTCCTCCTCATCATCATCTTCCGAGTCTTCATCATCATGTAAAAATAGACCTGTCTAAAGGGATTGCGCTAATTTTTAGTGAGATTTAAATGGGAAGATACGTTAATAGTATTCTCGCTCCTGGCGAGAGTGTCGTTTACGAAGGGAAAATGACGCGCTTGATGTTCGTCTGGCCCGGCGTTGTTCTTACCCTTGGCGTTATCATCGGAGTCGCCGTTCCGCTCGCGGGCTTGCCTATAGTCGGCGTGGGCTTGCTCTACTTTCTTTACGTCTATCTGGTCTGGTCGAACAGCGAGTACGTCGTTACCAACAGGCGCGTAATCTTGAAAACTGGCATTATAAGCCGCGACACATTTGAAATGCGCCTCGAGAAGATCGAATCGATCTCGTTTAGCCAGGGCATTCTTGAGCGTCTCCTCAATTACGGCGACATAACCGTAACGGGCACAGGCGACACGAGTCAGGAATTTAAGAATCTCTCCGACCCTCTGAAATTCAAGCTCGTTACCGAGCAGGAAATGGAGAAAAGACGGGAAAACCAGACAAGTTAAAAGGCGGGATTTAGAGCGGGCTTCTATGAGTGCTATTCTCTATAAAAAAGTCGCGGCAAACCGCGGATGGTACGCTTGAGGATAGTCGCGAACGTTTTTTATGGCCGGAATTT
>JAAUYY010000123.1 GCA_014804865.1 Desulfovibrio sp. | reverse complement strand
ACTTGCGCAAGTTCGGTCGATGAGGCGAGATTGGGGCGAGAAAAATTTGGCGGGGAGGTCTGCGCTTTCGCCGCGGCCTGGGACGAGGAAGAAATAGCCGAGTTGACGCGTCTCGCCGATCATATTGTCTTCAATTCCGAAGATCAATGGCGCCGCTATCGCGCGGCGATCGAAGCCGCGAACGCCTCTTTTCGCGCCGATAGCCCCATTTTATGCGGATTGAGAATCAATCCCGAGCATTCCGAGGGAGCGGTCGCGATCTACAATCCCTGCGCCCCCGGCTCGCGCCTTGGGATCCGTCCGNCCCAATTCGCCNAAATCAAGGATTTTTCCGGAATTTCGGGATTGCATTTTCATACCCTTTGCGAGCANAATTTCGCTCCTCTTTCGCGNACCCTGGACGCGGTNGACGCCAAATTCGATATTCCNCGCGGNCGCTTCCGCTGGCTCAATTTCGGNGGCGGTCACCATATTACGAGAGAGGACTACGACCGCGAAGGATTAATCCGCAAGGTTCGTCAATGGCGCGAAAAAAGCGGATCCGATATTTATCTGGAGCCTGGCGAAGCCGTCGCCCTGAACGCCGGATGGCTTACGGCGACTGTTCTCGATATCGTTCGNGCGGATCTGCCCATAGCCATTCTCGACGTCTCNGCCGCCTGNCATATGCCAGATGTGCTGGAAATGCCCTATACCCCGACTGTCTGGCGCTTGACCGGCGAGAAACCCGAGGCGGCTTCGNCCGATTCGCCCGGNACGCGCTATCGATTGGCGGGAAAATCCTGTCTCGCGGGAGACATTATCGGCGAATACGGTTTTTCGTCGGAATTGCGCCGGGGCGACCGACTTGTTTTTCAGGATATGGCCATTTACAGTATGGTAAAAACCAATACATTCAACGGNCTGCGCTTGCCNTCAATAGGAGCCNTNNGCGACGGCCAGTTCAGATTGATCAAAAAATTTTCCTACGAGGACTTCAGGGATCGCCTTTCGTAAAAAAACGCGAGACGGAAATTANACGCTCTCTTTAACTCAATAGTATGTCTTCATNACAGTTTTTCAAACGGTTACGAAGAANATCATTCGCCAAAAANCGCGATNTTTGGCTCATTCTCGCCNTTATCGCGACGCGCCGGATTATAAAATTCGNCGTTAGANGCTATGNAAACAGCCTATGACTGNCNATAATCGGCGGAAAAAGCCCAAACGCGCCTTTAGCGACACGCGGCGAAGGATATTTTCAGNCTAAATAGTTATATTAACGATCTCCGCTTGACAGGGCGCGACAAAATCAAGAAAATTATCGCGGGCGTAAATTCATGTTTAATCGGGAGTATATTTAATGAAAACAAAAATCGTCGCCACAATCGGACCGGCTTCCAATACCAAAGAGAAATTAAAAGCTCTGGCCGAGGCCGGAGTAAGCGTTTTCAGACTTAATTTCTCGCATGGCGGCGCGTCCGATTTCGTAAAGATTATCGGCTACATCAGGGAAGTCGAGAAAGAACTGAATCGTCCGATCACGATCATGCAGGATCTTTCCGGCCCGAAGATCAGACTCGGCGTNATCCCGGAAAAGAGCATCAAGGTAACGAAGGGCATGAAGCTTNTGCTCGGCCCCGAAGCCAAACGCGTCANNGAGNTGGCTTATCTTCCCTTCGATCACGAGGTCATCCTCGAAAGTCTCGAGCCTAACGATCGCATGGTTCTCGCCGACGGNGGCTTGCAGTTTATCGTTCGCGANCGTCGTCCGGACGGATTGGCTCTCCTCGAGGCCGACAACGACGGCATAGTAACTTCGCGCAAGGGTCTCGCTCTCCCCGGAAAATCCACAAAAGTCCGCGCGCTGACCGAAAAAGACATCAAGGATCTGCGCGACGGTTTGAAATTGGGCGTCGACGCGGTCGCCATCTCTTATGTGCAGACAGCCGACGACGTGCGCGAAGCCAAGGCCATCATCGCCGAATCCGGCAGACGCGTGCCCATCGTAGTCAAGCTGGAGCGTCAGGCCGCGGTCGATAATCTGAAGGAAATATTGAAGGAGACGGACATCGTAATGGTCGCCCGCGGCGATCTGGGCGTAGAATGCCCACTGCCCAAATTGCCCGCCCTCCAGAAACACATCATCAAGGCCTGCAACGAAATTTCCAAGCCCGTAATCGTCGCGACGCAGATGCTTCTCTCCATGGTCAACAATCCCGCCCCGACCCGCGCCGAGACTACGGACGTAGCCAACGCAGTGCTGGACGGAGCCGATTGCGTCATGCTCTCCGAAGAAACCGCCATGGGCAATTTCCCGGTCGAAACCGTGCGTTATATGCACAAGATCACGACCGAGGCCGAAAAGATGTTCCTGGATTACAGGAAGCTCGAAGAGCCGGACAGCCACAAGGGCATCCCCGAATTTCTCGCCTATTCCGCCTGCCTTCTCGCCGAGAAGGCCAAAGCCAAGGCTATAGTGTCTCATAGCCTTTCCGGCGGATCCGTTCGTCAGGTGTCCTCTCGTCGTCCTCCCCAGGAAATATACGCCCTGACGCCCGACGAATCGACGATCAAGGCTCTCAATTTCGTTTGGGGCGTCAAGCCGTGTCGCGTGGACAACGACGATTTGAAAAAGACGCATCTGGAGAGAGCGGAGGATTTTATCGAACAATCTCCCGAGTTCAAGCCCAACGAACCCGTCGTGATCACCGCCGGACAGATCAAGGATTCCGAGACGCCTCGCGGCACTAACCTGGTAAAAATATTCTGGAAATAGACAATGAGCGCCCAAAAAAGGCCTTCCGCTGTACCGGAGAATATCAACGAGGAATATTATCAGATCAGCGCGGAAATCATGTCCAGCTTTCCGCGCTATCGCCCTCCCGTCGATTTGTTCTTCTTCAATGAAGAAATCGCCGTGCTTACTCCCTATTCCCGAAAGGGCGCGAGATTAAGCAACGAACAGGTCGAAGAGGTCGCGCGCCTATGCGAGGAAGGCAACCTGTTCGTCTCCCGATCAGATCATCACATCTATTCGGAACATATTGTCAAGCAACTAGATCTCGTTTTGCAGGACAATAATCTGAAAGAATCGGAAATTGTAAATATCTGTATTCAAGCGCTCAAGAATCGTTTTAACGATTTTTATCAGCAACCCGTAAAATCGTTTTTCGCTTCGCTTCAGAGCGACGCGCTTGTCGTTACCGAGTATCTCTTTCAGGACAAGTCGCGGATCAACGCCTTTATGCGCCGCCTATCGACCGACAGCGACCCCGCTTCCCGCGCGGTCAGCGTCATGTCGATCGGACTCTGGATGTGGCTTAAATACAACCAGAATGTCCANCGTAAGACTCTGGATAATCTCGCCGTCGGTCTGCTCTGTCATGACATAGGCATGTCAAAGGTGCCCCCGTTCCTGATCAATAAAAACGGCCCGCTAAAACCCGACGAAAAAGACAAGGTTTTGCAACATCCCTTGCAGGGCGCGAAAATCATGCAGAAAATGGACGCGGTCGAGAACGAAGTTATCCAGCCATGCCTCGAGCATCAGGAGCGACTGGACGGAAGCGGCTACCCGCAAAAACTGAAGGGCGATCAGATCCGCCCGCTTGGAAAGATCGCCGCGGTCGCGGACTCTTTTTCAGCCATGATCACCAATCGGGCCTACGCTCCCGCGAAGGCGCCGATCGACGCCGCGAACGAACTGTCGCAAGATCCGCGATACGACAACAACCTCGCCAGGATGCTCGTCGGCGCGTACACAATGGGCAAATTCTGAACGTAACGCCAACGCGAATTTTTCAGACTTTGAAGACCGAACGCGCTCCGGGCCTTATCCGCGAACGCGTCCGGTTTTTTATTATCCGGCGGGTTCCGGTTATTGAATCTGTTTTCTCGCCAATCCGGAGGACATTATCAATAGTCGCTCCCTGTCGCGTCTGATTGTCGTCGCCCTTTTGATCGTCTGTTCCGCCTGGGTCTGGTTTAAACTTTCCGAGCTTGGCTTCGATTACGAATGGCAATGGAACAGGGCCTGGCGCCAATTTGGCCGCTGGACGAAGGACGGCTTCGCCCCCGGCCCCTTGTGCGAAGGGCTCCTCTTCACGCTCGGCATAGCCGCGACTAGCGCGGTCGTTTCAGTTTTATCCGGCTTACTCTCGGCCGCGGTCATTCTCTCTCCCTGGCCGCTCTGTTCCCGTTTCGCCCGCCTCTATGTCTCCCTCTTCCGCAATACGCCGCTGCTTATCCAGCTATTCTTTATCTATTTTCTGATCTCGCCGATCTTCGGTCTCGACGCCTTCTGGTCGGCGGTTCTTGCCCTTGGCGCCTTCGAAGGCGCCTATCTTTGCGAACTTTTTCGGGCCTCTCTTCTATCCCTGCCCAGCGCCCAATGGGAAGCCTCTCTTTCCCTCGGCTTCTCGCTCCCGCAGACGCTTTTTTATGTCATACTGCCCCAGGCCATAAGGATTTCCCTGCCGGCCTTTTCAGGGCAAATGATCGCGCTTCTGAAGGATACTACGCTTGTGAGCGCCATAGCTCTCGCGGATTTGACCATGCGCTCCCAGGCCGTAGTCGCCGAAACTTTTCTCGCCTTCGAGGTTTGGCTGCTCGCGGCCCTGTTTTATCTTGTTCTCTCCCTCTGCGTTTCTCTCCCCTTTTTAATGTTGGAAAAATTGAGCAAATGGCGCTAACTATGTAGCTATATTGCGTTTGATTGGCCAAACGATCTGTCGGGGTCGCCCGAAGCTCGCTCCGCGAGCCAAAAAAGTTTGGCCCTCGCGCTAACGGCGACTGCTCCAAAGGAGAAAAAATGAAAATTTCAAAAATTTTCGTTTCCGCATTGATCCTGGCCTTCATGGCCTGCTTCGCGACCCTCGCCGCGGCGGCCGAAAAGTCCATGATCTCCGAAGTCTTGAAAAATGGGAAAATGCGCGTCGGCGTAGCCTCCTTCGTGCCCTGGACCATGCAGGACAAGAACGGCGAGTTTATCGGCTTCGAAGTAGATGTCGCCCGTCGTCTCGCCAAGGATCTGGGCGTCGAACTCGAACTTGTCCCGACCAAATTTTCCGGCATAATTCCCGCTCTCCTTGCGGACAAATTCGATTTGATCATCGGCAGCATGAGCGTAACGCCCGAGAGAAACCTCAAGGTCAATTTCACTATTCCTTACGACTACGCGACCATCGAAGCCGTCGCCAATCGCGAAAAAACCAGGGATATGAAATTCCCCGCCGATTACGATAACGAAGACATTGTAATAGCGGTCAGGAACGGGAGTACACCGGCCCTGGTCGCGAAAAAACTCTTCCCCAAAGCGCGATTGCGTCTCTTCGACGACGAAGCTCCCGCCGTGCAGGAGGTCGCCTCGGGTCGAGCGCATATGATGCTCTCCTCCGCGCCCCTGCCCGCTTTCGAATCGCTCAAAAATCCCCAAACCCTCTATCAGCCCGATACCGCTCCTCTCTCGCGTCAGCCCGTCGGCATGGCCGTCCGCAAGGGCGATCCGGATTCGCTCAATGTGCTGGACAACTGGATTAGAGCTGTCGAAGAAGAAGGATGGCTAAAGGATCGCCGCGATTACTGGTTCCATGGCCTTGACTGGGAAAAGCAAGTTAAATGAAAGAGCGGCCTTCGCCCCTTGTCTTATATTCGTCGGGGAGAGCATCCAGACTCCCCGACTTCCTCCTGCTTTTCGCCCTTCTCTCGCTCGCCGTATTCTTTCTGATCCGGACGTCCGCGCTTCCTCAATACGATTGGAATTGGCGCCTGCTCCTGGATTTTATCGTCATAAAAAACTCTTCCGGCGATTGGGAAGCCGGTCTGCTCATCCGCGGCCTCGTCATGACCTTGCGCATTGGCTTCTGGACAATTCTCCTGTCTTTCCTCTGCGGCGCTCCCCTCGGCGCCCTCGCCGCCCGGGCGCGACCCGCTACGCAGTTCGCAATTCACGCTTATATCAATATCATTCGCGATATTCCGCCCCTCGTTCTGCTATTCTGCGTTTATTTTTTCGCCGGCAATCTCTTTCCCGTCGCCGCTATCAATTCCTTCGTTCAGGCCCTCCCCGCGCCTCTGCCCGACTTCGTTAACGCGACCTTCGCTCCGTCGGCCCAAATGGATCGTATGTTATCAGCGGTCGTCGCCCTCGGCCTATATCAAGGCGCTTTCGTCGCCGAAATTGTCCGAA
>JAAUYY010000122.1 GCA_014804865.1 Desulfovibrio sp. | reverse complement strand
TTATTTTATAAACGCGAGTTAAAACTAATGCTTCTTGATATCGAAGGATAGGTTGTCGCCTTTCACATCGATCTTGACTTCTTCGCCGTCATGAATTTTACCGGCGATAATATCGCGAGCGAGCGGAGTTTCGACGTTCTGCTGAATATACCGCTTCAGGGGACGGGCGCCGTAAATGGGATCGTATCCGGCGTCGGCGATATAATCGCGGGCCTGATCCGTCATTTCGAGCTTGATCTTCCTTTCTTCGAGGCGGCTCCGGACGCGACGCAATTGCATTTCCACAATCTTTCCAATCTGATCGCGCCTCAAGGGCAGGAATACGACTGTCTCGTCCACGCGATTTAAAAATTCGGGACGGAAGTGATCGCGCAAATCTTCCATGACCCTTTCCCGCGCGCCTTCCTTGAGCGTCCCTTCGATGGAGATGCCGTCAAGGAGATGTTTGGAGCCGATATTTGAGGTCATGATGACGATCGTATTTCTGAAATTGACAGTTCGGCCCTGGCTGTCCGTTAGGCGACCGTCGTCGAGCAATTGCAGGAGAGTGTTGAATACGTCGGGATGAGCCTTTTCGATTTCGTCAAAAAGGATCACGCAATAGGGATGACGCCTGACGGCTTCGGTAAGTTGTCCGCCCTCGTCGTAACCGACATATCCTGGAGGCGCGCCAATGAGGCGGGAGACAGAGTGCTTTTCCATGTATTCGCTCATATCCAGACGAACCATGTTGTCTTCCGTGTCAAAGAGGGACTCGGCGAGAGCCTTGCAGAGCTCCGTCTTTCCGACGCCGGTGGGTCCCAGAAAGATAAAGGAGCCAGTAGGTCTGGCCTGATCGGAAAGTCCCGCGCGAGCGCGGAGCACGGCGTCGGCCACCGCGTTTACCGCGTCGTCCTGACCGACTACCCGCTCGTGAAGTTGCTCGCCAAGACGCAGTAGTTTTTCGCGTTCTGTCTCAAGCAATTTGGTTACGGGAATGCCTGTCCATTTGGCGACGATTTCCGCCACGTCGTCGGGGCCAACCTCTTCGCGCAATAGACGCGGGCCTTCTTTGCCTTCCTTTTCGCCTGAAAGATCGGCGAGCTTTTTCTCAAGTTCGAGCAACTTCGAGTATTTCAGCTCGGCGGCGCGATTCAGATTGTATTCTCTTTCGGCTTGCTCTATGGCCAGGCGCGTCTGCTCGATCTCTTCCTTTACGGCTCTGGCCGAATCGATGGAACTCTTTTCTTCTTCCCACTGCTTGCGCATGGCGTCGCGGGATGCCTGAAGCTCCGAGAGTTCCTTTTCCAATTTGTCCAGTCTCTCGCGGGAAGCGTCGTCGGTCTCCTTCTTTAGCGCTTCGCGTTCGATCTCAAGTTGCATGACCTTGCGATTGACTTCATCGAGCTCCGACGGGAGGGAGTCGATTTCCGTGCGGATCATCGCGGCCGCTTCGTCGATGAGATCGATGGCTTTGTCCGGCAATTGGCGATCGGGAATATAACGACTCGAAAGAACCACCGCTTCGACTATGGCCGAATCGCTGATTCTTACGCCATGATGCACCTCGAAACGTTCCTTGAGCCCGCGCAGGATAGAGATGGCGTCTTCGACCGTAGGCTCTTCGACGAGCACGGGCTGGAAGCGTCTTTCAAGCGCCGGATCTTTTTCGATATATTTTCGATATTCGTCAAGCGTAGTCGCGCCAATGCAATGTAGCTCGCCGCGCGCCAGCATGGGCTTGAGCAGATTGCCGGCGTCCATGGATCCTTCGGTCTTTCCGGCGCCGACGATGGTATGGAGTTCGTCGATGAAGAGAATAATCTTGCCGTCGCTCTTTTCCACGTCGTTGAGAACGGCTTTGAGGCGTTCCTCAAATTCGCCGCGATACTTGGCGCCCGCGATCAGCGCGCCCATGTCGAGCGCGTAAATCTGCTTGCCGCGGAGACTCTCGGGGACATCGCCCTTTACAATGCGAAAAGCCAAGCCTTCGACAATAGCCGTCTTGCCGACGCCGGCTTCGCCGATAAGCACCGGGTTATTCTTTGTGCGGCGGGACAGTATGCGAATGACGCGCCGAATTTCGGCGTCGCGACCGATAACGGGATCCATCTTGCCTTGCCGAGCCGCCTCGACAAGATTTCGCGCGTATTTGGAAAGAGCGTCGAAAGTGTCCTCGGGATTGGGACTAGTTACGCGCATCCCCTGGCGCATGGCTTCCATGGCCTTGAAAAAAGAAGAATGGGAGATTTTGTATTCCTGAAAAACTTTGCCTAACGGCGAGGAGGACTCTACGCCCGTAAGCGCGAGAAAGATGGTGTCAGTGCTTACATATTCGTCCTGCAACCGGGCGGCTTCCTTTTGGGCGTCATTGAGCAGATTGGCCAGACGCTGGGTAACCATGATCTTGTTGGGATCAATGGCCGTTCCAGATACGGAAGGACGTTTGCGCAGGGAATTTTCGAGCGCGACCGCGAGAGCCTTTGGCGCGACGCCCATATGATCAAGATCGGCGGGAACTATGCCCCCTTCCTGTTGAACCAGGGCCAGGGCGACATGCTCGGCGTCGATTTCCTGGTGTCCCATGCCCGCGGCTATGGACTGCGCCATATTGATAGCTTCGCGAGCTTTCTCGGTTAATTTGTTTAAATCCATAAACGCTCCGGCAAAAGATTAATAATGGAAAATTTTATTAATTTTTTATCGAGTTATCGCTCNAGCTCGTTCAGGCGACGCACGAGNCTCTCGAGACGATCAATGCGATCCAGNAGGTCGACAATGATCGTGCCTCCTATGACGGGCAATTCGAAGTCGCCGCAAATGCGCTCGAGTTTGCGAACCCTGTAAATATCGGAATCTTTAAACGAGTAGCGTTNGTCTTGAGCGGGGCTCGCGCTNATCCACCCAAGAGCTATGATTTCGTTTAGATGCTCCGACGATATGCCCGTAAGATTTATAAATTCTTCCCAGGTTACAGCCTGAACGGGAAAGCTTGCGCCANTGCTGCTCATACTCATTTTTTTAATCCTCCGCGAAAACGTTTAGCCGCGAGGCTTGAAGGGCGACGTTTCGGCAATCTTTTGCCAAAGTTCGCGCTCGCTGTCGGTAAGTTCGGAGGGAACCTTGATCATGATCTTTACATACAGATCGCCGCGATCCTTGGGAGAGCCCATGCCTTTGCCCTTCAGACGGAACTTGCGTCCCGAACTTGTTCCGGGGGGAATGGTGAGCTCGACTTCGCCTTCGAGAGTGGGCGCTTTAATTTTGCCGCCGAGGACTCCTTCCCACGCGGCTATTGAAACTTCCGTCCGCAGATCCTTGCCATCGACAATGAAGCGATCGTCCGGTTTGTAAGAAATGCGGAGGAATAAATCGCCGCTTGCGCCGCCGCTGGAGGAGGGGTTGCCCTGACCGGAAAGACGCAGCTTCGCGCCTTCCTTGACGCCGGCGGGAACCGTGATTTCCAGAGTTTTCGGGCCGCCTGGCATTTGCAGAGTTACCTTGCGTTTGCCGCCTTTCAGCGCTTCGGCGAGAGTTAGAGGCAACTCGGCCTCCACGTCGCCCCCGCGTCTGCGCCTGTTGGAAAAGCCGCCAAATCCTCCGGTTCCAAAACTGTCCGCGTCGAAGCCGCCGAAACCTCCGCCTCCGCCGCCAAACAGATTTTCGAAGAAAGCCGAGAAATCGCCGCCGCCCATATCCTGGCCATTAAACGTGAANTTGCNTNGTTGNTGTCCNCCGGGTCTGGTGAACTGCTGGCCCTGNTCCCAGTCGTGCCCAAGCTGATCGTACATTTTCCTTTTTTCAGGATCCTTGAGGACTTCGTACGCTTCGTTGATATGNTTGAATTTTTCTTCCGCTTCCTTGTTNCCCGGATTTAAGTCCGGATGNTACTTGCGAGCGAGTTTTTTAAATGATTTGGAAATNTCTTCTTGCNTCGCGTTCCTGTCGACGCCCAGAAGTTTGTAATAATCCTGATAAGTTATCGCCATCTTTTTCTCCGCGGGATGGGTTTTCAGGCCTCGGCGGAGCGCCCGATTTTTCTGAAAAACGCGGCGCGGGGCCGGAATCCGCTTAAAATTTTACGCTGAATAAAATCGCAACGTCCGAATAGTCATTTATAATAATCCCGTCGCGTCAAAAGTTCAATAATCCGTTTTTGAAGGNCCTTCTCTTTGNCGCCNNCGCCGCGCGGGCGTATGCTTTTTATACACCCGTCAGAGTCCATGTATAAAATTTTTACATAGCGAGCCTGGTTTTCAGGAAGGGCGAGAAATTTGAATTTTCTTCGGAACGGGAAAATTCATGGACGATTTCTCCGACACAGGCGGAACCAGCCAGAATCCGTCGCCGCCAAGGGGTCCCATTTGGACTCCCGCCTCGATCTTCAAGCGTTCTCCCAGCTTTTCCAGTTCGTCGCGCAGAGAGCTGCGAAGCTTTTGCAATTGTTGACCAAGTCGCGGCAAAGCCTCGGGGCTTGTATCCTTTGAAAAGCTAAGCGACGCGAGTTCCGCCTTTTTATCCCGGATAGCTTCGCGAAGAGCGCTTAAAGAGGGATGGGCGTCGCGCAAGATCTGTCGCGTCACGGAGCGCTTATTACGCGGCAGGCTGTCGAGCCAGTCGCGTATNGCCTGAACGTATATTTCTTCGCTTCGGGGGCTTGGCTCCTTCCAGTTGTTGGCGCGAGACGCGAGAATATCCACTGTTTTATCAGGGGGATGTCTCGGCGCGATGGAGTTTGATTTTTCCTCGGACGCGATAGGGGACGCGTCGGCGCCGGGATCCGCGCTCGCCCGATCCGCCGGAGAGAGTGTCCAAACGCAAGCGATTAGCATACAGGATAATAGACTTTCGCGCATATTGTAATCCGCATCGAACCTTTGGCCTCTTCCATTCCATATCAAGTTTGCATTATGACTGGCAGGCTCTACGCGCAGCTATATCCAGACTTGAATGGCCAACGTCGCAAATTCGACCTTGAGCTTTGTTTCGATAAAAGCAAAATCTATGCAAAGCCTGACGCGAGAAAAACGGGAGCGCGGATTAGCGAGTTGATCGAATAGAGTC
>JAAUYY010000121.1 GCA_014804865.1 Desulfovibrio sp. | reverse complement strand
CCCCAGATGAATGAATTTTCGGTTTTCCGCTCTCGCGAGTTCAATGAGCCGCGAAAAAAGAAGATCCGACGCGCCCGGAACATAATTCTCTGTCGAATGGGCCCCTATTATATAGCTTATGAAATTGGCCGGACGCGTATCGATCAGAAGGGAGGCCGCGAGATTGCCTTTATCGTCGCGGGCGTCCAGACTTAGCAAATTTCCTTCCGCCATCGCCAGAGGCGTTCTAGCGACAAGTTCGCGAACGCGATCGTTCATTCTTCCCGCGTTTCTGGCGACGAATTCTCCCCACAATTTTCTATGGCCTGCTTTAAAATCCGACGAAAATTCCACGGTAAGTTTCGAGGCTGCCCTTTCGCAAACATTTAACAGTCTGCCAGGAATTTTCGCGCGAGGGGAAAGCGCGTAATAGCGATCTTCCTCTCGTATATAAGCCGACAAATTTTTTGGAAACGACGGGGCCATGGCAAATACCCGAACCGCTCCCGTCTTCGCGCGAGCTTCTTCCAGAGCCTCGGAGAAGGACGAATTATCGTCATATAAAGGATATCCAATCCCCATTATCCAGTCTGACGCCGCGTAAAATACCCATGGGCCGATCGCGAGAGGCTCTCCGGTCGACAGCGAGCGCATGAGCTCCGGCGAATGTTCGGGAACGATCGCTTTTTCCAGAATGAAATTAATATTCGAGTCGAAAGGCATAACAGTTATAAATTAATAAATTCATTTACCTAACGCAATACTCTTCCCCGTAACCCCGGTCGAGCGGCGTCTTTTATTGATCCCGAACGCAAACGATCAAGCCTCGCGACGGCGAGCGCGAAATTTCAAAAACAGGAAATTGTCTCGAAATAGGGGAAATTTTCGCGCCCGCGCAAACGCGAAAAAAAGAAAATTCGTACGATTTACCGACTCACAAAGAGAGAAATCGATATAAATACGAAATTCCAGTAAAAATGACTATTAGTCCGAGGCCGAGTTTAATCGATTTTTCAGGAATATATTTCTGGCATAGGGCGCCAAGGTACATGCCCGCGAAGCCGCCGACGCCCATTATCGCGCCAAGAGTCCAGTCCGGCGAACCGCCGGGCAAACCGAGAGCGCGAGATAGAACGGCGAAAGAGACAACGCCGCCAACCGAAGCTATAAAGGTTGAAAAAAGAGAGGCGCCGGCGATNGCCGCCGCTGGCAATTCAAAAATGGAGATTAAAAACGGCGANATGATGGCGCCGCCGCCCACGCCGTAAATTCCTCCCACAAGGCCGACGACGAGGCTTAAAACGAATAATCGCGCGCAGGNCACGACATAAGTTTTATTGCCAAAGACGAACGCCAGCTCTTTCGCGTCAAAGNGCTCGGTTTTGACAAGTCCCGTTCTTGCCTCTATCCTTTTTTTGCGGGAGAAGATAAGACGAAAGCCAAGATAGAACAAGACAAGAGCCGCGAAGGGCAAAAATATCTTGTTTTGGCTCATATATTTCAGACGNATAAAAGCGCCAATAAATACGCCGGGCAGCGTTCCGGTCGCCATGATCCAGGTCAGGGGCAGNAGCANNCGGCCTTCCAGCCAATAGCGCGCNACTCCGCCCGGGCACGCGAAGATATTGAAAATCTGGTTGGTGGCGCTTACTCCGGGCGCCGTATATCCCAGAAAACTTATTTGCCAGGGAAGAAGCAGGAAAGCTCCGGAAACNCCGGATATGGAGCAGAAAAAGGAAATCGCGAACGCGGCGAACGCGGGAACGAACGGAGAAACCTCAATTTCCGCTACGGGAAAATACATACGNCTTCCGTCTNNTAATGAATCGNTCTATTNAACTTAAGAAAATGTCTCCATAACGATTTTTCAAACTGTTATGAAGAAGATCATTCGCCAAAAACCNCGTAAAAACANGGAACGAGCCTATGCCAATATTCGAATACTCGTGCGAACGATGCGGAGAATCTTTCGAGAAACTTTGTCGGTCGGACGAGACAGAAATCGTCTGCCCCCGCTGNATGTCCAGGGAAACGGTAAGAAAAGTCAGTTTGCCAAGTCCTCTGAAAAAGGGCGCCTTTCCTTTCAAACCGGGGCCAGTTCATCCTTTCGCGAAGAAGATGGCGGGAACTGGCCCCTCGCNGTCTCGTTGCTCCGGCGNTTGCCGCGGCGCGAACGACGATTGATCCTATCCGGGACTGCCCCTTTTTTCGCTTTATTGCAAAAATACGCCAGTTTTTGTATAATGGCAATTTACCGGAGCGATAAAGTATGCCGCGAAGCATGACAGGTTTTGGACGATGCCTGGTCGAAAACGCCGTTTGCGCCCAGCAATGGGAAATAAAAAGCGTAAACGGAAAATACCTCGATATAAAATGGCGTTTGCCCGCCTCCGTCCATTATCTTGAGCCAGCCATGGAAAAGCTGGTCAGAAATTTCGCCTCCCGCGGTCGTATAGAAATCAGTCTTGATTTGCAATTTTCGCCCGACTACGCTATCGACGCCAAATTTGACGCCAGCCTCGCCCAGGCCAGACTCGCGAAAGTTCAAGAACTGGCCGCTCTCCGCGGCGACGTTTTTTCACCGGATTATACCGCGCTTATAGGGATGCGCGATTTCTGGGGCGAAAGATCGACGGACGAAGATCGGGAGCTCGCCGATATGCTCCTCGANGGTCTNAAAATCGCCATCGACGACTGGAACGAATCCCGCCAAATAGAAGGCGACAACCTCGCCAGGGATCTNCAATCCCGGTTCATGCTTCTTGACGAATGGACGGAAACCTTAAAAAGTCGCGCTCCGGAAATACGCGAGGAGCGCCTCGCCTGCCTGCAGGAGAGACTCGCCGANGCGCTTGACAAGGTCGGTCGCGAATTTGACGAAGACAGGTTCNTGCANGAGATCGTCATNCTTACGGACAGACTGGACGTAAGCGAAGAATTAACTCGACTTTCCGGGCATATAGAACGCTTGCGCGAGCTNGCGAGCAAGGAAAGCGACAATGGCCGCAAACTTGATTTCACATTGCAGGAATGTTTCAGGGAAATAAACACTTGCGGAAACAAGACNCCCGATCCGCTTCTATCCCGAATTNTTGTGGATTTTAAAAACGAGCTTGAAAAATGTCGCGAGCAGGTTCAGAATTTGGAATAATATGCTTTCNGACCCTGTTATAAATATAGGNTTTGGCAATTATGTCCTCGCNGGTCGCGTTGTCGGCGTAGTCAATCCCGCGTCGTCCCCCATGCGCAGGCTCCGCGAGGACGCGAAAAACGAAGGGCGTCTCATCGACGCCACGCAGGGAAGAAAAACGCGCTCGATCATTATTACCGATTCCAACCATATCATTCTCTCCGCTATTCAGGCCGAAACAATAAGCCAACGCTTCAATCAGGATTCNAAATGAACCGCGCCGGTATTCCCATAGTAGTCAGCGCCCCGTCCGGCGCGGGAAAATCAACTCTCTGTTCCATGCTTATTAAAGAATTTCCCAATATCAGATATTCAGTTTCCTGCGCGACGCGCCGGCCGCGAGCGGGCGAGATAGACGGCGAAGATTACATATTTTTGACTCGCGAGGAATTTGAAAAGAGAATCGCCAATAACGAATTCGCCGAATACGCGGAAGTTCACGGCAATTTTTACGGAACGCCGCTCGCTCCGGCTCTGGAAAATTTAAGCGCGGGACGCGACGTTCTTTTTGACATAGACGTAAAGGGAGCCGCCTCCATCCGGAAAGTTTTGCCCCAGACGCGTTTCGCTTTTATCCTGCCGCCAAATATACGCGAACTGGAAAGGCGCCTTCGCAATCGGGGCCTTGATTGCGAGAACGACATAAAAAAACGTCTTCGGAACGCGATCGGCGAAATGGCCGAATGTATCTGGTATGACGCAATTATAGTCAACGACGATCTCGACGCCGCTTTCGAGTCTTTTAAAAATTTTTATCTTTGCGCTACGCTCGCCCCAGCCTGCCGCATGAAATTCATTAACGCGCTTTTGCGGGAGGTAAATTAATGGCTTCCCTTATCGTAGCCCTGGATACGCCGGATCCGGAAAGAGCTTTGAATCTGGCCGACACTCTCGCCGGCGCGGTCGATTGGTTCAAAGTAGGACTCGAGCTCTTCGTTTCCTCCGGTCCCGATATCGTCAGAGAGTTGAAAAAACGCGATTATCGCGTCTTTCTGGATTTAAAATTATACGATATCCCAAATACGGTCGCGGGAGCGACGCGAGCGGCGCTGAAAGCTGGCGCAGATATGTTGACCGTCCATCTTCAGGGCGGAAAGCGGATGTGCGAAGCGGCGAAAAAGCAGATTGTGGAGCTGGCCAGTCCATGTTTTTTGGTAGGCGTTACCGCGCTGACCAGTTTTGAAGAGGGCGAAATCCCCTGCATCGATCTCTCGCCCGCGGAATATTCTCTCGCTCTCGCTAGAGACGCGTGGAAATGGGGTCTGGACGGAGTGGTCTGCTCCGGGCATGAAGTCAAGGCCATAAAGGAGAACGAGCCCGGATTCATTTGCGTCTGTCCGGGAATTAGACTGGAAACGACGACCGATGATCAAAGACGCGTGATGACTCCGCGCATGGCCGTAGAAGCTGGCGCGGACTTTATCGTCGTCGGTCGCCCCATCTGCTCCGCGGACGACGCGGCGAAGGCCGCCGCGCAAATACGAAGATCCATGAACGCCAATTAGAAAACGGAAACAATATGTCGCAAACATCGAGCAAGGAAAGAAACTCTGATATCAAGGGCGTTTTCTCCACCCAGGAAGTCCGCAAGGTCGGAACGGGCACGACAACGCGAAAGACTTTGCAAAAAACTTTCTGGTTCGTGGAACAGAAAGGCGACGAGATCGAATGCCAGCCGCTCAACCCCAATTATGTTCCTAGCGGCCCAAAGCGCAAAATTACCATGGAGGAACTTTTAGCCAAATTTAATCCCGAGCCCGAGTTCTATCAGATGTCCGTCTATCCCAAGATGAAGGAGCTGAACAGAACCATATCAAACGGCGACTCTCATCGGGAAAAAGGCGAAAACTTCGCCGCCGAATACGAATATTCTCGCGCTCTAAAAGTCGACGAAGAAAATGTCCGCGCCAATTTTGGCATAGGCATCACTTATATGGAGAGAGGCGAGCTCGAAAAGGCCGAAAATATTTTTGAAAGGCTGGTTCGGCTGGACAGCGCTTTCGAGGCCGAACACAAGCATCTCTTCAACGAATTTGGCATTAACCTCCGCAAGAATAAAATGCTTAAACAAGCCGTCGATTATTATAAACGCGCTCTGGAATTAAGCGCCAACGACGAAAATCTGCATACAAACCTCGCTCGAGCTCTCCTGGAAACCAAGGATATCGATGGATGCCTCGAGCATCTCTTCACGGCGCTCGATCTCTCCCCTTCGCATCCAGTCTCCCTTAAATTCCTGGCCTGGATGGATCGCAAAGCTCTTGTGCCCGAGGATAGACGGGAACAAGCTGGCAAGTATCTGGCGAATTACAGCGAAGGAAACGAAGCGGACTCCCAGTGAGAAAATGGTTTCTTCCCGAAATCGCCCCGATTCCCAACGCGGAATCGCTCGCTAATGATCTCGAAATTTCGCCGCTCTTTCTTTCAATCCTCTGGCGTCGCGGTTTGCGTTCCCGCGAGGCGATCGACGCGTATCTCAACGCTCGTCTGGGGAATTTGACCCGACCGGAACTCTGGCCTCAAATTCCCGACGCGGCGGAAATTTTTGTCAAGCGCGTTCTGAGCGGCTCCAAGATCGCCGTCTGGGGCGATTACGACGTGGACGGAATAACATCGACCGCCCTCGCTCTCGATGTTCTGGAGTCGCATGGATTCGACGCCGTTCCCTATCTTCCGGATCGGCTTAAGGAGGGCTACGGTCTCAATTGCCAGGGCATAGAATACCTCGCGTCCCAGGGATGCGATCTTCTCTTGACCGTCGACTGCGGCATAAGCAACCTTGAAGCGACGCGTAGGGCAAAAGAGCTGGGGATGACCGTAATAGTCAGCGACCATCATCTTCCGCCGGACACTCTCCCGGAAGCCGACGCCATAGTCGACCCAAGAATGGCCGACGCTGGAAAGTGGCCTTGCGAACATCTCGCGGGCGTGGGAGTAGCCTTTTATTTTATGGCGGCAGTCAACATTCTTTTGTCCGAACGCACCGGGAAGCGTTACCAAATGGGCGACGCCCTCGATCTCGTGGCCTTGGGAACAGTCGCGGATATAATGACGCTTCAGGGCGAAAACAGGATTCTCGTGAAAGGCGGCTTAAAAAGATTATCTTCCTCCCCCAGAATCGGAATTTCCGCCTTGAAAAAAGTCAGTTCGTTGCAACCGGGAACAGATCTCACGAGCCTTGAGGTCGGTTTCCGCCTCGCTCCCCGCGTAAACGCCGCCGGCAGAATGGGACATCCTTCCCTCGCTCTAAATCTCCTGCGTTCGCGAGATTTCGACGAGGCCGCACGTCTGGCTTCCGAACTTGACGCCAGCAATACGCGGCGCAAACAGGAAGAAGAGAGAATCTATGCCGAGGCGAAAATTCAGGCCGACGAACTTCTCGCGAGAGATAAATTCGCCAGTCTCGCGCTCGTTGGCAAAGACTGGCACCCTGGCGTCGTCGGCATCGTGGCTTCAAAAATTGTGGAAGAGTATAACAAACCGACAATCATCCTGTACGAACGCGACGATTGTCTTAAAGGTTCCGGACGTTCTTTGCCAGACTTCGACCTCTACGCGGGCTTAAAGAAAACCGAACGTTTCCTGCTTGGTTTTGGCGGTCATAAGCAAGCCGCCGGAGTGAGCCTTTTGAAAGAAAATCTCGATAATTTCAGACGCGCTTTTTCAGACGCTGTCAGGGAGGAGCTGGGGGACAATCCTCCGCCGCCGAATATAACGCTCTCCGGAGAACTGGATTTCAAACAGGCCAGCGATGGCGATTTCCTAAAAGAACTTCAGCTTATGCAACCCTTTGGCCCGGGAAACGAAGAGCCGATCTTTGTCTCTCCGCCGCTTCGCGTAAAAGATCGCAGAATGCTTGGGCATTCTGGCAAACATGTTCAAATTGACCTTGAGGATTGCGAGAACGGGATCGCGCTTAAAGCCAAAGCGTGGGGTATGGCCGACGAATTAAATTCTTCCTTGCTAAATAAATTCATTCGCATAGCCTATACGCCGCGCATTGATAATTATAGAGGAATTCCGACTATCGATATCGGAATTAAGGACTGGAAAAAAATTTAAAGGCGTTTCTTTCGATCGGGCGCTAATTCCGGCGCCATTGCATTCGCGCCGGACGCTCGCTCGTCCCTTAAATCTCAAATTTCAGGATTGAAGCATGAAAAAAGTCTCCGCGCTCGCGACTCCCCTTTTCGCTCTCGCCCTTGTCGTCAATTCCTTCGCCGCTACGCCGCAAACCCCGCCCCCCGGCAATCCGGCCATGGACAATCCGCAGAGGAACGTCGACCGATCCACCTCCATAAGCGTAATCAACGACGGATCGGATACGATCGGAGCGAGACTCGCCACAAGATTGCGCGAACGTTTTAACCAGAGCAGTCTTTTCAAATTAAACTCCGAAGATGACAAAGACTCCCCCGAATTGCGCCTCCTGCTCACTACGGCCCCCGAATTTCCCAGCAGACCGAGCGTAGGCTCCATATATGGCATTTGCTGGGTATTCAGTCAGGGCAAAGGTTATTTGAGCTTCCTGCTCGCCCGCGAAATAGG
>JAAUYY010000120.1 GCA_014804865.1 Desulfovibrio sp. | reverse complement strand
GGACGGCCATGTCGATAAGGTTTTGAACAAACTTGAGCCATTGGCCGACCTCAAGGCCGAATACGGAGTTTTTGGCGTAACGGGAAATCACGAATATTACTGGAACGCGGCCGAATGGACCGACGCCATCAAGGGACTTAATGTCCGGATGCTAAACAACGAGCATTATGTCGCGAATATTCGCGGAGAATCCCTGATTATCGCCGGGCTGCCAGATCTCGCGGCCGCGAATTTCGGCTTCGAGCCTCCGAATTTGGACACGGCGCTCGCGGGCGCGCCGGAAGCGATCAGGATTCTGCTCGAACATCAGCCCAGGTGGTCCCGAGATTATTCTTCAAAGGTCGATCTTCATCTTTCGGGACATACGCATGGCGGAATAATCTTTTTTCTCAAGCCCTTGATCGCAAAATTTAATAACGGTTACGTTCAAGGCCTGTACCCTGTGAACGCCTCCACGCTTTATGTGTCCAGCGGAACGGGAATATGGAACGGCTTTTCTTTCCGTCTCGGCGTTCCTGCCGAGATTACGGAAATAATTCTCAAATCCGCCCAGGAAAGTTAAATGCGCGAAGAAAGTTTGACCGATTCCGAATCATCCGCCGATGGCGACGCGCGAGGCAAGACGCGATTAAAGAATATTTACGAAGCGATCGAGAAAATATTTTACGAGAGCGCGAGCGAAAGAGCCGAAAGCCGCCGCGCGCTCGCGCTTGGCCAACGCAAGCTCGATCGCGAATTGGAAAAGTACGAGAGAATTTACGAAAAAGACGTGTCGGAAGCTTTGCGAAGGTGGACTTTTCCTTTCGCGCCTTCGTCAAATTTTTTCAAACGCTGGATTAATGAAAAAATAACCTACGCTCCGGCCGTCCTTGGCGGACGCGACTATGACAAGTTCATAAAAGTATTCGAGAATTCCGGATTTGAGGGACTCGAAAAATTTCTTGAAGGAAAATTCGCGACGCCTTTCATGATCGCCCAGGCTTACACGGCTTTGGCTCGCAAGCTCATGTTCGCGGATCGGAAGAAAGAAGCCCTGCTCGCGGCGGAAAAGGCCTACTTCGCGGAACCAAAAGNTTTTCGCGGAAAATGGCTCGCCTTTCGTCAGGCGGAAGCGGGAGACTTTATCGCCGCGAAGGACACGCTTCTTTGCCTTGACGCGGAAACCTCTTTTTCTCCTTCGGAAAAAAAGACGCGCGCGAATATCATCGCCTCGGGCGCGCTCGAGCAGGAAGTTGGAGCTTACCGGGACGCGTGCGAAAAGATTTTAGGCGCCGCTTGCGAAGAAGAAATGGAGAAATTGAACCAAATCCGTTCGGAAGCGACAANCAAGACGGAAGCGGCCCNCNNNTCGATTAATTTTCTCGACGCGTCAATTCTTATCCCAGACGGAATTAAGGCCGCTTTGGCTCTATACGCGGCTATGTCCGGACGCGGCGACGAGGAAATTCTCNGCGATTACGCGGCGACTAAATCCCCCAGGCCGCAAAATCTCCGCGTGGCCTACTGGATCGCGCGAGAAAACGGACGCGCTATTCTGGCAAGCGAAATAATGGAGCGATGCGCGAAGAGCTATTCCCATTTGAGTTCCGACGAAGAGCTTGATTTCCTCGAATATTTGCTCTCGGAGCCGACGTATCAACTTGGAGTCGTTCAGGAAGCGAGCAAATTGCCNCGCGGCGCTCAACGCGAATACGCGAAAGGCAGAATTTGTTACGTTCTCCATAACAGCCTCCCATATTCTTCGGGAGGNTACGCCACGCGCGGCGCCGGCGTGGCCAGNGGGCTGGGNGTCGCGGGCTACGAGGTGATAGCCGTCACGCGACCAGGATACCTNATCGACTCTCGAATAAAGTTCGACCCAACCGCTCTCGATNCCGACGGAACAGTCATTAATGGGACGCGTTATATCCATATTCCGCGACCCGCGCATAAGGGAAGAAGCGCTCGCGATTACGCGATTCTCGCGTCCATAGAATTAAAAAAAATATTCGAACGCTATAAGCCNGAAATAGTTATCGCCGCGTCCAATCACGCCACTGGTTTGCCGTCGTTTATCGCCGCGCGTCAACTCGGTATTCCCTTTATCTACGAGGTTCGCGGACTCTGGGAAATAACTCATATGTCCCGGGATCCGAAGTTCGAAAAAACCTCCGATTTTTTGGTAAATAAAATTATTGAAACGGAGTTATGCAAACTTGCCGATCATGTCTTTACCCTGACCGCCGGTCTGAAAAACGANCTCGAAGCGAGAGGCGTCCCCGCAGAGTCGATATCAATCGCGCCAAACGCCTGCGATCCCGAGCTCTTTAAGCCCGCTCCGAAAAACAAGAGTCTTTTGAAAAAACTTAAGATTCCCGCGANCGCGCCGGTCATCGGATATATTGGCACCATTACGGATTACGAAGGCCTGGAGGATTTAGCTCGCGCGTGCGCCGCGCTTAAAGCTGAAGGACGGGAATTCAGACTTCTTTTGGTAGGAAGCGAGAACGCGTCCAGACAACAGCGCGGCCCTATCGCGGCGGAGATCGAGAGAATAGCGCGGGAAGGAAATTTCGCCGACTGGCTTATAATGCCGGGCAGAGTGCCGCATGAAGAAGTCGGCGCGTATTATTCGCTTATCGATATCGCTCCTTTTCCTCGCAAACCGTGGCCCGTATGCCGCATCGTCTCGCCCATGAAGCCAATCGAAGCNCTCGCCATGGAAAAAGCCGTTTTGGTCTCCAATGTCGAAGCCCTTGTGGAAATGATATTGCCCGGCGAAACTGGACTTGTATTCGAAAGCGGAAATTCAGTCGATCTAGCCAAAAAGCTTGCGGAGCTTCTAGACGATCCGGAGCGCCGCCAAAGANTGGGACGCGAAGGCAGAAAATTTATAATAAATAACAGAAGCTGGGATCGGGTCATCGCGGATATGANCACCCGAATCGAGAAAGTCTCAAAAGAAGCGGATTGATCTATCGTTTCGCGCCCTCCTATCCGCGCTATTGACAAATGAAATTTCTAAAAAATTTTTTAAAANGGNATAAAACGAAAAGAAGGGAGAAGATCGCTCCNGACNATCTGGAGGCGATTAACCTCGCGAGCGAAAGCTCGGCGCCGTTCAATTTGGAACTTGGCGGCGCGCAAGCGCGAGTTAGGGTCGAAAAAAAAGAGCGATTCGAGCTTCTTTTCATTGTTATCGGCTATGGAGAAGTCAAAGCGCCAGTCGATCTTTCCCTTCTCCCCGGAAGCGGAATCGATATTCGCATAGACGCGAAAGCGGCTCCGGAAACAACGGCGGACGCGATAGCGCTCATCGCGGACAAATTTTCTCCCCTCGCCGGAAACGAAGAAAAAAGAATNTTCTTTATTCTGGAAGGGGAATCTTTCCATCTTCTGTCGAGGCTCGCCGCCAGATTTTCGCGCTCGACGCTCATCGCGGAGTTTGCGGATCAAAACTTCGCGCCCGCGTCGGATTTTGGAGGAACAATTCTTTCGGTCAATCCGGAAGGCTCGATATTTCAACTTGATCCCGCTTCTGGAAATTTTAATCTCGTCAAAGAGTCCAGCCCGGGCGCTTCCCGCGAGCAATCGTTGACCGACGCGGCGAATTTAGCGCCNGAGTTCGCGGACGCGAAGACAATTCGCGTTTCTCCGATCGAAATAAAACTAAAACAATTATATATTCTTAGTTTCGCGCGAAACATTGAAAAAGACAAAATAAAATTTGTCTGCTCCGGTAGACCAGAGCTGGCGCCCGTCGAAATAGATCAGGCGTTCGACTGGAATTCCAATCCGTATAACGATAAAAATTGGGCCGCCCAATTGCAAATGTGGCGCGTCATGGACGATTACCTGCTGCTCTATGAAAAAAGCGGCGATCCTGGCTGGCTCGAAGCTCCTAAAAATGTAATAAAATGGTGGCGCTACTTTTATAAGGAAAATGAGCCAGCCCCCGCGGTATGGATGGATATGAACGCGGGCATAAGGACCATGAAGCTCGCTTATTTTCTTTCCCTGATCCGACGCGACCCGGAAAAATTCGACCGCGAATTCGCGACTATCTGCGAGGAGCTTGCTGAAAGTCATCTCTTGTTTATCATAAATTATAAAAAATCCATCTTTACCAACCATTCGCTTATCGATCTTCACGGACTGACAGCCTTGTGCCAGGTCGTAAAGCCCCATCTCGCCTTAAAAGGGTACGGTTATATCGACGCGAATTTCGACGCGATAATGGATAGTCAATTCGACGAAAACGGCGTTCATCGCGAACATTCGCCAGGCTATCAGATTTTCGCGCTTAGTTATTTGCGGATACTGGCGGGCGCGGGGTGGTTTAAAACCGAATATTTAAAAAATATCGAGGGTAAGGCGAAGGTAGTACTCGATTGGATGCGTTTGCCCGACGGGCGTTTGGCTCCGATAGGCGACACAGACTTTAATATTATTGTCAAGTCGAAATCTTCCCTAAAGCTCCAGGACGAAATTTTTAATCGCTCCGGCTACGCAATAGCGCGCCGGATGGTAGCAAATGATCCTCGCAAATCCTCTTATCTTTTATTCATGGGCGCGGCGAACTCGAAGGCTCATAAGCACTCCGACGATCTTTCCGTATTCTGGTATGAGGGCGAGGAAATTTTATGCGATTCGGGAAAATACGCTTATCAGAATTCGCCAAGGCGCGATTACGTAATATCAACCCGCGCGCATAATACTATCGAAATTAATGGGGCGGACACATTTGTCGGAGCGGCGAAGGAAAATAATCCTCCTCCGGGAAATTATATAACATCCGCTCGCGAGAAGGACGGTCTTCTTTTTCTGACTGGAGAGATGGAAATCCCGCGCTTTAAAGTCAGACATCAAAGATTGCTGATTTACGGGCCCGGAAATTTTCTAATAGCGATTGATCGTCTGGAATCCAAAAATATAAATAGATACGCGGCGAACTGGCATTTTCCTTCGACCGCGAGGGTAGAGGCGACAGGCGAGGGAGAATTGGAATGCTTTCTTAATGGCGGAAAGAAGGTTTACGCGGCTTTATTTTCAACAAACGCCGGACGCGCGACGCTTGTAAAAGGACAAATAAAGCCGATAATGCAAGGTTTTATCAGCGAAAGTTATCGCCTTCTCACTCCGAATTATTGCGCGTCCCTGACAGCGGAAGGCGAAAATATGGTTATAATCTCCGCTTTTTTTGTAGATCGTCGTCCGGCGCTTAATTTTCATGACAACAATCTTTTTTTCTTCAATAATTATATGTACGATATCGAACGGGACGCGCTCTCAAGCCTTTGAATCGCGTTTGAACGAATCGGCTAATACAAAGAGAAAAAAAGACGACGCTTCGACGAAAGAGCGTCGCGAAGCTGTCGCGAATAAATATTAATTCGCCCCGAAATTAATGCATAGTTTGAAGCGAAATTCGTCATGCTATAGCTAATGAGAATACCCGCATTATTTATGCGCCAAACACGATTATAGGCGCGCGGGACGAATTTCGCTCTCGCTATGGCGGCTTTGCTCCGCAAAGACGCCCGCGAAATTAGCGCGAGGCGAATTTGCTTCGCCGCAGGGGTAATTTCAAGCGCTATTTGCTATAAAGAAAATCGCGCTTAAGCCCTAAAATCTCGAGACAACAATTTTATTCTGTTTATTTGATTGGTTTCGCTTGCTCCTGGGTCGTAATCGAGCGCGGCGATGGAAACGGTTGGAAATAGTTTTTTTATTCGTCTGATAATTCCGCGCGCTGCGATATGGTTTGGGAGACAACCGAACGGTTGCAGGGAAAGAATGGAAGAGACGCCGTTTTTAATCATTTTTACCATCTCCCCTCCGAGTAGCCATCCTTCGCCGGCCTGCTGGCCAGGAGAGATTACCGAAGAGGCGTCGCGCAGAATTTGCGCGAATTTCGCGGGAGGCGCGAAGCGGGAGGAGCGGGAAAACGCGTAGGCCATAAATTTGCGGGTCGTCTCCAGGAACGCTATGGCCGCCTTCGCTTTTAAATAATTTTTTAGAGATCCGTCCAGTTTTTCAAAATCGAATATTTCCCGATATAAACAATACATCATAAAGTCCATGATATCCGTCGGAACGACTTCCGCGCCTTCGTTTTCGAGAAGTCTCGCGGCGTCGTTATTGGCGAAGGGGTGATATTTCAAAAGAATTTCGCCAACAATTCCCGCTCTTGGGCGACGTCTCTCATTTTTCAGAGGAAGTCGCTCGAATTCGGCGATCATCTTCCAGATATTTTTATTGAAAAGCAGTATTTCTCCATTTTCAATATTCCTGGAGGCTTCGACCGTCCATTTTTCGGCGAGAGACTCCGTCGCCCCCTCTTCCTTTTCGTAAGGGCGCAGACGATGAATCATTCTATTTAGAGCGTCGCCGTAATGGCCGGCCATGATTAGCCTGCGCGTCAATTTTCTATCCATGCGGATGCCCGGGCCATGGAGAGTGGTTCTGAATCCGGCTACTGGCACATTCGAAAAACCCGCGTCATCGAGAGCCTTGCGAAGGAGTCCCGCGTAATTTGTGGCGCGGCATACTCCGCCTGTTTGAGAGAGAACTACGGCGATTCGATTTTTGTCGTATTTCCCAGATTTGATCGCGTTAATTAATTGTCCGACGAGGAGTATCGCGGGATAACAGACGTCGTTATTGACATACTTTATTCCCGCCTCGCGATCTTCTTTTTTTGTTTTTTCAAGCAATTCGACGTCGTAGCCGCAGGGAGAGAAAATCTCGCGGGCGAACTGGAAATGAATCGGCGACATTTGCGGAATTAAATATTTATAAGCGCTTCGCTGGGCTGTATTAAAATCTACTGGAGAGAATGCCCTTTCTTTCCGAGCCGGCCCAGTCTTGCGATACTCCATGGAGGCCAGGAGAGATCGGACGCGAATCCGCGCTTGCGCCAGATTTATGCCTTCGTCTATTTTTATACGCGAGTATAACCCGCCGTTCGCGACGACGATTTCTTCAGTCTGATCGGCCGTTATCGCGTCGAGACCGCAACCGAAGGAAACAAGCTGAATGACCGCTATATTGGGATACAGAGAAGGAAGCGAGGCGATCCTATAGAGAAGGGAATGGTAAGCCCATTGATCCGCGACGCGCAAATCCCCTGGATCCGGAACAAGATGGGCGAGAGAGTCGGCGGTAACGACCGCGGCCCCGCATGAGGCGATAAATTCGGCTATTCCGCCGCATATTTCCGGGTCAATGTGGTAGGGATGACCGGCGAGGACAATGACGGGACTCCCGTTCGAGTCGCGCAAAATTTTTTCGCCCTCTAAACGCAAATCTCGCCGGAAATTTTCCATCGCCGCGAAGGCTACTTCGGCGGCGCCGGAGATTTCCTTAAGAGGAATGTTTTTGAATAGTCGCGATCGCGCGAGGCGACCGGGCAACTTATCCCTGTTCAACGGGAAAAAATCGTTGATAATGTCGACGCCATTTTCTTCGACATCGGGAATATTAGCCGCGACTAGTTCAGGATAGCCGCTAATAACCGGACAATTATAGAGTCCGCTGCGAAAGTCGGCGTCCGCTTGCTCCCGTCTTATTGAAGGATAAAATATAGTTTTTATATTATTGTTGATCAACGCGCGGATATGGCCATGAACAAGTTTCGCGGGATAGCATACGGTTTGAGACGGAATAGTGTCGCAACCGAGCAGGAAAAGTTCCCTGTCGGACGGAGGAGAAAGGAGGACGTCGAATCCAAGTTCCGCAAGAAGAGTTCGCCAGAAGGGGTAATTCTCATACATATTAAGCGCTCGAGGAACGCCGACGACGCCTCTTCTTATTTTCGCGGTGGATTCTGTTTCGCGAAAAAGTTGGTCATATTTCCAGGCGAAAAGATTGGGAGCGGATTTTGATTGTTTGAGGCGCGGTTTTTCGCATCTATTGCCCGAGACGTAAAATCTCTTTCCGGGAAATTCGGCTATGGAAAGACGACAAGCGTTTCCGCAACCGCCGCAACGGGCTTTTCTGTCGTCCATTTTAAAGTTTTCGAGTTCTTCGGGAGAAAGTATCCGGCCAGGGGAGGATATTTTGTCCTTCGCGAGGAGAGCCGCGCCGAACGCGCCGGCGAGTCCGCACAGATCCGAACGAATTACTTTCGCGCCAAGTTCCAGCTCGAAGGCTCGAAGAATCGCGTCGTTATAAAAAGCTCCCCCCTGAACTACGACATTGTCTCCCAGGCGCGAAAGGTCATTAATCGTCAGGACTTTGCGCAGGGCGTTGCGGACAACCGAATAGCAGAGACCAGCCGCGATATCCGCGACATCGGCGCCCTCCTTTTGGGCCTGTCTTACGCGAGAGTTCATAAACACGGCGCAACGAACGCCGAGATCGACCGGATGAGGCGCGAAAAGAGCTTTGCTTACAAACTCGTCGAGAGAGAGGTTCAAGGAGGACGCGAAGTTCTCTATGAACGAGCCGCAACCCGAGGAGCAGGCTTCGTTCAGAGTGATTTTATCGGGAAAGCCGTCCCGCGCGCTCATGCATTTGATGTCCTGGCCGCCGATATCGATAATATATGATACTTTTGGATTGAAAAATCGGGCCGCTCGAAAATGCGCGACAGTTTCCACGATCTCCATATCCAGGTTAAGCGCGGCCTTGACCA
>JAAUYY010000119.1 GCA_014804865.1 Desulfovibrio sp. | reverse complement strand
ATCCTTTTGAATTGGGATTCAGTTTTCTCACGCTCAAAAATTCGAGTATGCGATCCTTGATCTTCTCCAGTCCGCAATGATCTTCGTCCAGAATTTCTTTCGCCCGAGCGATTTCAAGACGGTCGCGCGAGAGCTTCTTCCAGGGCAATTCGGCAATCAATTCAAGGAAAGAACGGACGACGTTCGCCTCCGAGGAGTCGCCGTGCATTCCGTATAATCTGCGCAACTGCTTATCGGCCTCGATGCGGACATCCTTGGGCAAATTCGCCTCGTCGAGCGACTGTTTCAGGGATTCGAGGTCGTCCCCTTCGGAGAAATCGGCGTCCCCGAGTTCCTGGCGAATCGCCTTGAGTTGCTCGCGCAAAAAGTATTCTTTCTGCGCCTTGTCCATACCGTCGCGGGCCGCGCCCTGTATCTTCGCTTGCACAGTCGCTATTTCAAGCTCGCGCGCGAGCAGATCGTTGACGCGGCGCAATCTCTCGAGGGGATCGTTTGTTTCAAGGAGCTCTTGCGCCCCGCTTATTTTGATGCGGAGGTTGCCGGCGATCAGATCGGCCAGTCTGCCCGGATCATCTACGCTTTGCAGGACGCCCATAATGTCCTGCGTGGCAATGCCGCGCAAATTCAGCACTTTTTCGCTCTGCTCGCGCACGGAACGCAGGAGCGCCTCCACTGTGGCGTCTGTCTCCGGCGCGATTTCCGGCAGAGTCTCTATTCTCGCTTCCATGAAGGGCTCAAGTCGCGTAAATTCCTTAACTTTCGCTCGACCGACTCCCTGCACAAGAATCTTGATGCGCGAATCGGGAGTCTTGAGCATCCTCATAATCTGGACAATAGTCCCGGTTTCGTAGAGATCGGATGGCTCCGGATCCTCGATGCCTTCCTCGCGCTGGGCGCAGACGAGCAAGTGTCTCCCATGCTCGATGGCTCGCTCGACCGCCTTTACGGATTTGTCGCGCCCGATAAACAGGGGCAGTATCATGTAATTAAAAACAACGATATCGCGCACGGGAAGCACTGGCAAAACGCCCGACTCTTCCGGGTCGGTCGCCGTCTCTTCGTCGCCGCTTTTGTCATCCATGAAGCCCGCGGCTTCGTCGGCGGAATTTTCTTCATTTTCCATGGAGAAGAGATATTGATCGCCTGTTGTCATTTTTCCTCCCGCTCCCGGAGCAATTTTTTTTCGCGAATACTATAGCAATCGCCCGCGGTTACGATCACATGATCCAGCAACCTCAAGCCGAGCCTCGGCGCAAGGTTCTCGATTTCTTCCGTGAGAACAAGATCGGATCTTGATGGATAGGGGCTTCCGCCTGGATGGTTGTGGATCAGGATAATGCCGCTGGCCTTGCGTAAAATCGCGATTTCGAGCACATCCCTTGGCTGAATCGCCACGGAACTTATTCCGCCCCGGCGCAATCGTTCCCAATAAATAAGCCTGTTTTGGGCGTCGACCAGGGCGATCCACGACTCCTCTTCGGATAGGTTGCCTATGCGCGGTCGAGCCATCGCCGCCACAGCCTGTGGCGTGGCGAGAACCTCTTTTTCTTCGAGAGGGGCGGAACTATAGCGAGCCATGATCTCCCTGATCAATTTCCAGAGAGAAAGCGATCCGGGACCAAAGCCGGAGATATCCGAAAGTTCCTCCGGTTTCGCGTCCAACGCTCCGCGAAGACTCCGAAACCGGTTGAGCAACTCCATAGCCAAAAGTTTTGTGTCCCGTCGAGGAATCGCCAATCCGAGTAGCAATTCCATAATCTCATAATCGGCCAGAGAGAGCGGATCGCGTTCCAGCCGCTTTCTCAACCGCTCCCTGTGCCCTTTCAGGAGCTCCGTTTTATTGTCCGGGGGCATACGAGTAATGTAATCAGTATTGAACGATTGGCAAGACGGACAAGCCCGCGCGGAATCGGGCGTTTATCCGCCGGAGGCGAAAAGAGAGGTTATTTCATGGCAAAAAGTTTCAAGCGTCTGCTCCGGAGTCCGCGAGCCGCTTTTTACTTGCCATTCGGCGTTGGCGACAATCGNGAAGCCGCGCGCCGCGCCATGNTTGCCCAGCCGACTGGCGATTTTTTTCTTTATGGGAGCTTCGTCTTTTGGCNTCCACGGCGACGCTCCGTCNAGGAGTTGCCAAAAGAGGCGCAANTCCCTCTCGGTTACCGCGAGCAGAAAAAAAAGGCGATTGGACTGGTTGCCGCTATTGATATCCTCGAGAACTCCGGGCCAGTTCCCAGCCTCAATTTTCTTCAATGTTCCGAACGCGTCTCTCTCGTATGTTCCCGAATCGACTGNAAGAGCCTCGGGGACGATTTTTTCGCCCCTGTTCAAAATCGCGAGTTTGTTTATTTCCATTCTAATGGCGCTCGCGTCGGGGATGACATTTTCCAGAAATANACGCAGAGCTTCTGGCTCGAACGACACCTTGGCTTTGCGAGCTTCCTGCGAAACGAATTTTTCCAGCTCCGCGCCCTCGAGTCCCTTCCTCTCCCAAAGCCATCCCTTTTTCCGCGCGAACTCCAAACATTTTAATTTGGCGATATGGGCGGGTATTTTAAACTTGCCCTTTTCCCAACCGACCTCGAGGCAGAGAAAAGGCCAGACATTCTCGCGCGGTCGGGCGAGAGCCGCCGAAAGAGTTTTCCAGATATCCGCTTTCCAGAGGTTAGCCTGCCGGACAATCACTTGCCGATTGGAGGCGAACAAGCTTGTCTGCGAGAGAGCGTCCCAAAATCCTTGCGTCGGCTCTTCGTCTCCCCAGAAAATATGCCTTTCCCATTCGCCGCCGANCGGGGGATAGTCGGCGAGCAGAGAGGCCATCTTCTCTTTCAGCAGCTCGGAGTCCGGACAAATCAGAACGCTAAAGCCGGGGCGGGCGTCCGTTTTCGCCATATTCTATTTGGCCACGATATTAACCAATTTTCCGGGGACAAAGATAATTTTCTTAATCTCCTTGGCCCCTAGGAACTTCTGGATCGTAGGATTATCGATCGCCGTTTTTTCGATATCTTCTCTCGAAGCGTCCGCGGAGACAGTANCCGAGCCGCGCAATTTGCCGTTTACCTGAACGGCTATTGTTATTTCCTCGGTCGCGAGGGCGCTTTCGTCATATTGCGGCCACGCTTCCATTGAAATATCCGTCGTATGCCCCATCCTTTGCCATAATTCGGACGCGATATGCGGGGCGACCGGAAAAAGCAGGGTGAGCAAGGAAGCCAGCGCCGAGGAAAACGCGCGATTTTCGCTATCGCTCCGACCGAGTTTTTCGCGCGACGAGTAGAGGAAATTCAATAGTTCCATAAGAGAGGCTATGCCCGTATTGAACTGAAATTTTTCTCCAATATCGGCGGCGGCCTTTTTTATGGCCGCGTGTTCCCTGCGTCTGATCTCGGCTGTCAAGNGAGTCGCCGCGTCCGCGGCTNTCGCTTCGGCNGCCTTCAAAGGCAGTATTCTATCTTTCTCCTCGCCGAAAAGACGCCAAATCCGATTCAAAAATCGATTCGCGCCCTCGACTCCGCTGTCAGTCCAGTCAAAGTCCCTTTCCGGCGGAGCTCCAAAGAGGCAAAACACGCGCGCCGTGTCCGCTCCGTATTTTTGGATCATCGCCGCGGGATCGACCACATTGCCGCGAGATTTGGACATTTTCGAGCCGTCTTTCAGCACCATGCCCTGCGTTAGCAGTCGCTTGAAAGGCTCGGAAAGATTTTTGGGNTATATGCCCATNTCGCGAAGAGCGCGCGTAAAGAAACGCGAATAGAGCAAATGCAAAATCGCGTGCTCGACGCCGCCGATATACTGATCGACCGGCATCCAATATTCCANCGCCTCTGGATCGAAAGGCCCCTTTTCATAACGCGGACTGGTATAACGGGCGAAGTACCATGAGGACTCCATGAATGTGTCCATTGTGTCGGTTTCTCGCTTCGCGGGCGCGCCGCAATTGGGNCAGGCGCAGTCGACGAAACTTTTTTCGAAGGGAAGCGGCGAGCGTCCGTTTTCGAGCANCTGTACGTCCAGTGNCAACTTTACGGGGAGATTTTCCTCCTTTTCGGGAACGACGCCGCAATTCTCGCAATATACGACTGGGATCGGAGCTCCCCAGTACCTTTGCCGCGATATATTCCAGTCGCGCAGACGGTATTGAACGTTGGCTTCGCCTTTGCCCTGTTTTTCAAGCTCGGCAATGACGGCAACCTTGGCCGCTTCGTTGTCCATGCCGTCGAATTTCCCGGAATTGATCATGACTCCCGGCCCAGTCCAGGCTTCGGTCATGGTTTCGGGATCCAGCGCTCGGTCTTTGGGCTGGATAATTGTCTTGATTGGCAAATTGTATTTTTTCGCGAACTCAAAATCCCGCTGATCTCCCGCCGGAACGCCCATAACCGCGCCCGTGCCGTACCAGGAGAGGACGAAATTTCCGAGCCAGATTGGCAAGCGCTCGCCGGTCAGGGGATGTATGGCGTAAGAGCCCGTGAAAATTCCCTCCTTTTCCAAAGAGTCGGATTGCCGATCGAGTCTGTCCATATTCTTAACGGACTCGATAAATTTCCTAATCTCAGCTTCGTTTTCCTTGCCTGCGATTAGTTTATCGACCGCCGGATGCTCCGGAGCGAGAGTGAGAAAAGTTACGCCGAAGAGAGTGTCGGGCCTCGTCGTAAAGGCGTCGACTTTTTCTCCGTCGGGCAATTCGAAACTTATCTTCGCTCCTACGGATTTGCCAATCCAGTTTCTCTGCATATTCAGGACGCGCTCCGGCCAGCCTCCCTCGAGCTCCTCCAGGCCTTCGAGAAGCTCCTCCGCGTAATCTGTGATTTTAACGAACCACTGCGCCAATTCCTTCTGCTCGACTTTGGAATCGCAACGCCAGCATAGTCCGTCCACGACCTGCTCGTTGGCGAGAACAGTATGACAGGAAGGGCACCAGTTTTGGGGAGCCTTCTTGCGATAGACGAGCCCCCGCTCCAGCATTTTCAAAAAGAAGAGCTGTTCCCATTTGTAATACTCGGGGCGACACGCGGCTATCTCCCTGTTCCAGTCGTAGGAAAAACCCAGTCGCTTTAATTGCTCGCGCATAGCCGCGATATTGCCGTACGTCCATTTAGCGGGATGCGCCCCATGCTTGATCGCCGCGTTTTCCGCGGGCAACCCAAAAGCGTCCCAGCCCATGGGATGGATTACGTTATAGCCCTGCATCCTGCGGACGCGGGCGACCGCGTCCCCGATGGAATAATTGCGCGCGTGTCCCATATGAATATTTCCGGACGGATAGGGCAACATTTCGAGAAGATAATACTTCTTGCCCCCGTCCTTATGGGAAGACGCGTTCGCGCCGGTTTCTTCCCAGATTTTTTGCCATTTTGTTTCTATTTCTTCGGGATTATACGCGTCCATATTTTTATCCCGCCGCCGCGCGGCCTCGCCGGATATAGCCGACGCCTTGTTATTTAACGAAACGTTGCGCGGAAAAACTCCGCGCTCGCGCTTAAATAAACAATATAATCAATATTCGGACTTGTCCGCCTCAAAGTCTTAAAATATGTTCATAATCGTTTTCAAACGGTTGCGAAGAAGATCATTCGTCAAAAAGCGCGGTTTTTTGGCTAATTCTCGCCGCATATCGCGGCGCGCCGGATTACACAATCCGGCGTTATAAACTCTGAAAACCGCTTCTTAATCGCGCTCGCGAAAGAGCCTTACTCCGCCAATTCGTCGATTTCGCCGGACTCAATGGCGCGCGAGCGAGCTTCGATAATTCCTTTGATAAATTTTTTCGCGCTTCCGGCGCCAAAACGCTCGGCCATTTCCAGCGCGTCGCTAGCGACTGTTTTTCCTTTTTTCCTTAAAAAGAACAGTTCGTAAAACGCGATCTGGAGTATAGCCCGCTCTATCGCGCCCATACGATCGAGGCGCCAGTTATGCGAATATTTCTCGATTAGACGATTGATTTCCTTTTCCTTGCCAAAAGCGCCCTGGACTAACCGCCACGCGAAGCCATCCGGT
>JAAUYY010000118.1 GCA_014804865.1 Desulfovibrio sp. | reverse complement strand
GTCGCCGAGCTTCGCAAGACTATCGCGAAAAACATCCTGCGTCAGAAAGTCATGGCTAACGAAGTCGGGCGCAGGGTTATCGTAACTCCCGACGAAATTGAACAATACTACAACGCTCATAAGGACTCGCTGTATAAAAAAGACGGCTTGCATATGGGCGTTCTCGTCTATTCCCCCAAAGTCAACGCCGCGGCGATCGCGTCGCAGATAAAATCGAAGAGCATCAGCTTCGAGGAAGCGTGCGCGAAATATTCCATCGCTCCGAACAAGGACAAGGGCGGCGACGCCGGGCCAGTCGAATGGGATCGTCTAAATCCGGAATGGAATGAAAGATTAAACAATATGCGTCCCGGGGACGTTACTGAAATTTTTAATCTGCAGGGGCACAAGGCGCAGGTTCGACTTTTCCGACCCGGAGGCGGAGAAGAAAAGCCGCTGACTCTTCAGGAAGCAAAACCCCAAATCGACGCCATCCTCCGGCAACCGAAGGCCAAGGGACGCTTCGAAGATTATTCAAAGCAGTTGAGAAACAAGGCTGTAATTGACGTAAGAATTTAAGTAACCGCTCTTTTCCGCTGCCGGGGGCCCATTTCGCGTTTGTCATTGCCGCGAAAAGGGCTCCGGTCTTTATCAATCGATATTATTTTTTTGTTATATTCGGAGATTTTAATGAGTTATCAGGATCTTGGCGCGCTTTTGAGAAAAGAAAGAGAGAAGCGCGGCTTAACTATCGATGACGTAGCGCGACGCCTAAAAATAATGCCCAGGCAATTGACCGCCCTCGAAGAGGGAGACATCGAGGCCTTGCCGCATATGGCCTACGCCAAAGGCTTTATCCGCTCTTACGCTACTTTTCTGGGCATAAGCAAGGAAGACGCTCAAAAAGCGTTCGAGGGGGACGAGCCTCCCGAGGAAGGAAAAAAGGGGAAGCCCTCGAAGACTCCCGAGGCAAAAAAAGATCCGGAGCCAGCCAAAGCCGANGCGAAACCCGTCGCCGCTGAAGAAAAAGCGACCCCCGAAATTCNTCAAAAACCCCTCGATGAAAAACCCGTGCCGACGCCCGCGCCGAAGCCTGTCGTCAGACGCGACGAAATTCCTTTTCCCGGAGAACCAAAACGCAAGGGAGGAGGCAAAGGCCTCGTCTTTTTTATTTTGCTCTGCCTTCTCGCTGGCGGAGGCTATTGGGCGTGGAACGAGGGCTATTTTGACAAATGGCTAAAAAAGACGACTGAATCGAACGTTTCCNCGAATTTGCCAAGGGCCGACGAGTATATGGCGGAAAAGGACGCGGCCCAAGGCCCGAAACAGAGCGCCGCTCCCGAGTACAAGCCGGAGACCGCTCCGGCGCCCATCTTCGAGACTTCGTCCGAGAATCCGGTCAAGGAACTGCTCGATCAAAAAGCGNCCGCCGAGCCCGCTCCCGCGGAGCCAGAAGCGACGCCGACTCCCAGCGTTCCGCCCTCCCCCGCTCCCGCGGTCGCTTCCGACGAGCCGCGCGAGCCGCATAATCTCATTATCACCGCGGTCGAGGAATGTTGGGTGCATTCCAACGCCGACAAGACCGACACCCGTCAATTTTCTTTGCGCAAGNGCGACACCTTCGCCTTGTCCTTCTCCGATAGTCTGGAACTGAAACTTGGCAACGCCGGCGGAGTCCGTTTGCGTTACGACGGAGCCGAGTTGCCGCCTCCGGGAACGTCCGGGCAGGTAAAAACTATCGTTTTTCCGCCCAAAGACGAATCTTGATGGAATGGAATGATCGAGGCGTCATTCTTCGACATGGCTGGTTTCGCGAAGCGGATATGTGGCTCAAGATCCTTTTTCGCNAGCGCGGTCTCGCCACGGNCTTCGCATTCGGAGCCGCGAAAAGCAAAATAAGATTTTGCGGGTGTCTGGACACTTTCAACACGATTGACGCCAGGATCAAGACTTCTTCCCNGAACAACTATATAAATTTGCAAGAAGCCTCCCTAATCGCGACTCCCTCGAGGCTTCGAAAGAATTGGAGGCTCATGGGGGTCGGACATAACTGTCTCCGCTTCATTGAAGCGGTCGACATCGATCCGGCCGCTTCGGCCAAATGCTTCGAGCTAACGGAGAATCTGCGCGCCTGGCTTGAGGAATCGAGCTCGCCGAAGCCTCTCGCGACAAGTTTTTTTAGAATGCGTCTGGCCGGTCTTCTCGGCTACGCTCCCGACTTTGGACATTGCGCCGTCTGCGGAAGGGAGCCCATTGNCGGGGCGATATTTCGCGCCGACGAAGGCTTGACATATTGCCTCGNCTGCGCCCCCGACACTCCCGACAGAGGCCGAACTGTCTCTCTGGCGCCGCGAGCTTTGGCGAGTCTGCGCTCGACCGACTCTTCCCTTCCGGGAGACTGGGAGATCGATGTTCTGGACGGNTCGGATCGCAGGGCCTGTTCGCGACTNGCGGACGCCTTTATCGAATATCATCTCGGACTGAAATGGGATAACGGATTTTTCAGGCGCGTTTAGAGCCTTTTATTTGGCAACGCTTCGTCTATTGAATAGACGGCGGTCGCGGCGCGCGAAAGGCGCTGTCGCAAGCGCGATTTCGCGGAGCCGATCGCGGAGAGCCGCGTTTCTGATCCGGGGCGAGCCTCGCGGGTATGTTCTCGCGTTAAGCGACGAAGCGAGCGCTTTCAAATTTGTAAAATTTGAAAGTNAANTTGCTCTAAAGGAGTATTCATGTATTTCCAGGATGTCATCTTGACGCTCCAGCGTTTCTGGGCCGANCAAGGCTGCGTAATCGAGCAACCCTCCGGCGTCGAATGCGGCGCCGGCACATTTAATCCGGCGACTTTTCTNCGCTGTCTCGGGCCCGAGCCGTGGCGCGTAGCCTACGTCGAGCCATCTCGTCGACCGACCGACGGTCGTTACGGCGAAAATCCAAACCGGCTTCAAAGATATTTTCAATTTCAGGTCATCCTCAAGCCTTCTCCGGANNACGTCCAGGATCTGTACCTCCAAAGTCTCGGCGCCCTGGGCATTGACGCGGCTTCCCACGATATTCGCTTNGTNGAGGACGATTGGGAATCTCCGACCCTCGGCGCGTGGGGCTTGGGCTGGGAAGTTTGGCTCGACGGCATGGAGGTCAGTCAATTCACCTATTTTCAGCAAGTGGGCGGGATTGATCTCCATCCGGTCAGCGTCGAACTAACCTACGGACTGGAAAGATTGGCCATGTACCTGCAGGGAGTAAATTCTGTTTACGATCTGAAATGGAACAAGGACGTAACCTACGGCCATATTTACAGGCAAAACGAAGTCGAACAGTCTCGCTACAATTTCGACGAAAGCGACGCGGATATGCTTCTCGAGCAATTTCGCGCGCAGGAAAAGGAAGGGCGCGCGTTGCTCGCCAAAAATCTGCCCTGGCCGGCTTACGATTATTGCCTGAAATGCTCCCATACATTCAATTTGCTCGACGCGAGAGGCGCAATCTCGATAACCGAAAGAAATGGCTATATAGGACGCATCAGGAATCTCGCCTCCGCCGTAGCTCGCCAATATGTCGAGCAGCGGGAAAAAATGGGCCATCCCCTTTTAGCAAAATAACGGAACGAAGTATGCCAAATTTTATCCTGGAAATAGGAAGCGAGGAAATTCCCGCGCGTTTTCTGCGAAACGAAGAGCGCGATCTCTCGACGACTCTTTCCTCGGCTCTCGAGGAAGCGGGCTTGTCCTTCGATTCCATCGAGACCATGTCGACGCCCCGNCGTCTGGCGATCTATGTCAAAAATCTCGCGCCCTTCCAGAAAACGTCCGAGGAGATCGTAACNGGGCCTCCGGCGAAAATCGCCTTNGACGAAAACGGAAATCCAACGAAACCGGCGCTCGCTTTCGCGAAAACCAACGGCGTCGATCCGTCCGAACTAACGCGGATAACGACTCAGCGCGGCGAGTATGTCGCCTGCCGCAAGACGACTGGGGGAAAAGCNGCGTCCGAAATTCTTGAAGAAATTTTGCCAGCGGCGATCGCTTCCCTCTCCTTTCCCAAAAGNATGCGGTGGGGAGGGAACGAAACAAGCTACGCCAGACCGATAAAATGGCTTCTCGCCATGCTGGACGACCGGCTTATCAATATCGAATACGCCGGAGTAAAGTCGGGAAACAAAACTGGCGGCCATCGCGTTCTTGGCGCGGGCCCGCATATAGTTCCCAGCGCGGACGAATGGGAGNGCGCTGTCAAGGAAGCGGGGCGCGTAATACCGGACTCGCGGGAGCGTCGGGAAATTATTGTCAAAGGCGGGGACAGTCAGGCTGCCGAAGTTGGCGGCAAGATAAATTGGAACGAGGAGTTACTCGACGAAGCGGCGGGGCTTTGCGAATACCCGCGACCTCTTCTTGGCTCATTCGATCCCGCTTATCTGGCCATACCCGAAGAGGTGCTCCTGACCAGTATGCAGACGCATCAAAAAAGCTTCGGAACGCGAGGACAGGACGGCAAACTCCTCCCCTATTTTCTGACTATTTTAAACCTTGAGCCAACCGATCCCGAGCTTGTGCGCAAAGGATGGGAAAAGGTGCTCAAGGCTCGCCTCGAGGACGCGAGATTCTTCTGGGAACTCGATAGCGCCACGCCCATCGACCGATGGCTCGAAAAACTCGAAAAAGTCATCTTTATTGGCCCGCTGGGCAGCATGGCCGACAAGTCGCGGCGCCTCGAAAAATTGTGCGCCTTTATCGCCGACCGCCTCGATCCTCCGGCGAACGCGGATCTCGCGGCAAAGGCCGGAGCTTTGGCGAAGGCCGATCTGGTCAGCGGCATGGTTGGAGAGTTCGATACTCTCCAGGGAATAATGGGCGGAATCTACGCGAAGAACGCGGGCGTTAATCCGCAAGTCGCGGACGCGATCGCCGAGCAATACCTGCCCAGCGGCCCGGATTCGCCTCTCCCCTCCACGACGCTCGGCTCCATCCTTTCCGTCGCGGACAAGGCGGACACGCTCGCTGGTTGCTTTATCCTTGGCCGCGTTCCCACGGGAGCGGCCGATCCCAACGGACTTCGGCGCTGTTGTTTGGGAATTATACGGATATTCCTTGGAAACAATATAAATCTTTCAATCAAAAAGCTCTTCGGCGAAGCGCTGGCTTTATACGGAGATATCAAGAAGGATAAATCTGACGAAGAGATTCTCGCGAGCCTGGAAGCCTTTTTCAAGGCGCGCTTGAGACATTATTTCATCAACAAGGGCTACGACACGCTTTTTGTGGACGCGGTTCTTGCTCGCGGTTGCGACGATCTGCCTGATTATCGCGCCCGTCTCGAAGCCCTCTCGGCTTTCGCTCGGTCTGAAAACTTCGAAAATTCCGTTCGCGTATTAAAACGCGTCGAAAACATCGCTCGCAAAGAAGTCGCGACGAGAAATTCGGGATGGGAAAGAACCGCGCTAGTCGAGGACGCCGAAATCGCTCTCGCCGACAAGCTCGACGATATTTTGCCCAGGCTCGACGCCCTGCTTAATTCTCGCGATTATTCGAGCGCTTTAGGGGAACTCGAAAACCTGCGCGCTCCCCTGGATCTATTTTTCGAAAAGGTAATGGTGCTTTGCGAAGACGAAAAAGTGCGCGCGAATCGTCTCGCTCTTCTAAAAAGCATCGAGGAAAGGTACGATAAAATCGCTCGATTTTCGGGATTGCAAATATAAAAATATGTCATCATAACCGTTTATCAAACGACGATGATGAAGATCATTCGCCAAATAGCGCGGTTTTTGCCTCATTCATGCCGCTAAACGCGGCGCGCCGGATTATAAAATTGGGCGCGGGAAATTGAGAAAACAGCTTCAAAATTTATTGACAAATATTTAAT
>JAAUYY010000117.1 GCA_014804865.1 Desulfovibrio sp. | reverse complement strand
GCGTCATGATCGTTACGCTGGAACCGTGCCTGATGTGCGCGGCGGCCATTCGCCTCGCGCGACTTTCAGGCGTCGTATTTGGCTGTCTCGACGCCCTCGAGGGCGCCATAGTCTCCAGATCCGATTTTATCGCCTTGACCGGGCATAAGCGACATATCTGGCATCTTGGCGGAGTGCTGGCGACGCGTTGCGCCGCCCTGCTGACAAATTTTTTTAATGAAAAAAGACGACTGGATTCCGGGAGGAGCCATGAGCGAACAGGGATTTCTTGAAAGCGAATTTCCGCAAGCGTCGCCCGAAAAGGCGGGCTTTTATATTATCCCGTGCCCGCTGGAACGATCCGTCAGTTACGGGGGCGGAACAAAATTCGGGCCCGAGGAGATCATAAAGGCTTCCCAGCAATTGGAAAAACAGGAAAACGGCATGACCCCCGGAGAGAAGGGAATATACACCGCTCCTCCCGTAAATTGCGAGGGGCCTACCGAAGTCGTCCTGACGAGGATCGAGGCCGCGACGGAGAAAGCGCTCGATAACGGCGCCGTTCCCGTATTGCTCGGAGGCGAGCATACGGTTACTCTGGGAGCCTTGCGAGCCATGAAATACTATTTCGACAAAAAAGGCGAAAAATTCGGCGTAGTTCAATTTGACGCGCACGCGGACCTCCGCGACGAGTATAAAGGCGATCCTCTCTCGCACGCTTCGGTGATGGCTCGGGCCGTACGCGATCTGGATCTGCCCGTAGTTCAATTCGCGGTCAGGGAAATCTCTCCGGAAGAAATAGAGGTTCGAGAGACGGCGAACATCGTCCATTACGACGCCTATTTCCTCGCCCGCGTCGGCCTTCCGGAAAAGCCTTTGCCCGAGGATTTTCCGGAAAATATCTATATAACTTTCGATCTGGACGCCCTCGATTCGGGACTTATGCCGGCTACGGGAACGCCCTCTCCCGGCGGCGTCAACTGGCGCGAAACGCATTTCATCCTCGAAACAATCGCCAGGGATCATAAAATACGCGGCTTCGATGTCGTCGAGCTCGCCCCCATTCCCGGTATGCTTCATCCCAATTTTACAGCGGCGAAACTTGTTCATTTATTAATGGGTCTCGCCGCGGAGGAAAGGAAATGAGAGAGACCGCGAAAACATTTCGCGCCGCGAAAAATAAACGCAAACTCGCTCTGCTCACAGCCTACGATTATTCCATCGCGAGAATAGAGGACGAATGCGGAATTGACGGCATTCTCGTGGGCGATTCCCTGGGCATGACTACTCTCGGCTATCCCGATACGCTCCCCGTTACCATGGACGACATGATCCATCATTGCGCGGCGGTTAGCCGAGGCGCGAAGAACGCCCTTGTCATCTGCGATATGCCCTTCTTGAGTTCCCAGTGCGGCCCTCAGGAGACCGTTCGCAACGCGGGGCGATTGCTCAAGGAAGGCGGGGCGGGAGCCGTAAAGATGGAAGGCGGAGCGGAATTCGCGCCGGAAGTAGCGGCGCTTGTCCGAGCGTCCATTCCGGTAATGGCGCATATTGGCCTTACGCCGCAGTCGGCTCGCGCGCTTGGGGGTTACAGAACGCGGGGCAAGGAGCTTGACGAGGCGAAAAAGATTCTGGAGGACGCCAAAGCCCTGGAAGAGGCCGGAGCCTTCGCCATACTCATGGAATGCGTTCCCGCGGAGCTCGCGAGCCGCGTGACAAGCGCTGTGTCCGTTCCCACAATAGGCATCGGCGCCGGCGCCGGGTGCGACGGACAGATTCTGGTCTGGCAGGATATGCTGGGCCTCTCATTCGGTTCCTTGCCGAAGTTTGTCCGGAAATTCGCGGAAATTGGCGACGCCATGCGAAACGCCTTCGGCGCGTATCGACAAGCGGTGGAAGCGGGAGAATTTCCCTCCGAAGCTCAATCGTACGGGATAGACGCCGAAGTCCTGGCCGAGATTGAAAAAGGGAATTGACAAAAAACGCGGGGCGCCTTCCCCGCTTTTATGATCGGGAAACCGCATAAAAATTTTTGAATCGACTCTTGACATTCATAGCTTCGCGATATAAAAAATTGTATTCAACGATAGAAGCGAAAGTTTTTATCGCATCCACTGGACACAGTCTTGGGGGTGGCCTGAATAGGCCTCCTTTTTTTTTGCTTATGAAGGAAGAAAATAAACAGATTATATGGGATCTGGCCGAACAGATTGTCTCGTCCATGGGGCTTGTAATCTGGGGACTTGATATAATATCCGGGCCGACGACAAAAGTCCGGTTGTTCATCGACTCGGCGCCCGAGGCGAATTCGGACGAAGAGGGCTCGGAACCGAAGCCCCTGGCTGGCATTGACGAATGCGAGCGCGTCTCCAGACGCCTCGGACTGGCCCTCGAAGCAGAAGATCTTTTTCCCAACGCCTGGGAACTCGAAGTTTCGACGCCCGGTCTCGAGAGGAAGTTTTACAGCGCGGATCAAATGCGTCCCTATGTGGGAGACATGATCGAGGCGGCCCTTTATGAGCCTTTGAAAGATTTTGGCTCGAGAAAGGTTTTCAAGGGGAAGCTTATCGACGTCGGCGAAGATTATTTTGAGCTGGAGCCATGTTCGATCGGGGAAGACGGACAGATATTGCCGGAGAATCTTCCTACGGCGAGGATTCCATTTGGAATTGTCCGCAACGCGAGACGAATTCATATATTTTCTGTTCCAAAGAAGCCGAGCAAGCGGCAGGGCAAAGGCGGTCGCGGAAAATAGTTCGCTTGCTCTCCGAAAGATTTATCGAGCTTTTCGCGCGAATTTTTCCCCTAACGGCAATGCGAGTTCCCTTTATAGGATATATAGCTCGAAAGCGCCGCTTAATTGCGAATCGAGTTCGCGTCGCGGCATATTCGCGGGCGTCTTCGCTGGGCGAAGGCGCTTTGCGCGTCGCTTTTTCAAGCGCGACTCGCTATAGAATAATTCCGCTGTCGACTATGCCAGAGCGGACGCGTCGGCGCGTTATGACGCGATCCATTCAATTAATTAAGACGCGTCATTCCCCCTTGAACTTCCGCCGCGAACGGCCTGTGGAGGGATTATGAATCAAGAACTTAAAAAGGCCATTGATCAGATTAGCAAGGACAAGGGCCTGGATAAGGATATGCTTATCGATACTCTCGAGGAAGCGGTGCGCGCTTCGGTATTGCGTCGTTTCTCGGACGATATGGACGTTGAGGTTACCTATAACGACGAGACTGGAGACATAGAGGTCTATCAGTTCAAAATAGTAGTGGAAGACGGCGACGTAGCCAACGAGGACACGCAGATAGAGCTTGGCAAAGCGCGCGAGCATGATCCGGGCGTTCAACTCGACGACGAAATCGGCTTTCGCGTGCAAATTTCCGATCTGGGCCGCATAGCCGCGCAATCCGCGAAACAGGTTATAATTCAGCGTATGCGCGACGCCGAGCAGGAAATAATCTACGAGGAATACAAGGACAGGATCGGAGAAATAGTCTCGGGCATTGTCCAGCGCAGGGATAAGGGCAATTGGATTGTCAATCTCGGGCGAACTGAGGCCGTGTTGCCCCGCGACGAACAGATACCCCGCGAGCATTATAAGCGCGCCGAGAGGGTGCAAGCTATTATCGTCGATGTTCGCAAGGAAGGACGCGGGCCGCAGGTGGTCATCTCGCGATCGCATAGGGACTATATGGCGGCTCTTTTCAAGAGGGAAGTCCCCGAGGTCGACGACGGCATCGTGCAGATAATGGGCGTCGCGCGCGATCCGGGCTCGCGAGCCAAGGTCGCCGTGCTTTCGCGCGAAAGAGACGTCGATCCTGTAGGCGCCTGCGTTGGCGTGCGGGGAGCGCGCATTCAGAATATTGTGCAGGAATTGCATAACGAGCGAATCGACATTGTAGTCTGGAGTCCCGATATCGCCGCTTACGCGCGCAACGCTCTGGCCCCCGCAATAGTGTCGCGGATCATCGTAGACGAGGATGAAAACCTGCTCGAAGTAATCGTTCCAGACGATCAGCTAACCCTCGCCATTGGCAAGAAAGGGCAGAATGTAAAACTGGCGGCGCAACTTCTGGGTTGGAAAGTTGATATATTTACAGAAACCAGATATAACGAAGCGAACGACATAGGCCATGGTCTCGAGCAGGTGGCGAGCGTCGCCGAAGTCTCAATCGAGGCTCTTCTGGACGCGGGCTATTCCTCTCTCGCGGCGTTGCGCGAAGCCGACGACGCGGAACTTTGCGAAAGGCTGGGCTTGAGCGAATCCAAAATTTCGGATTTAAGACAGGCGATCAATTTCCTTTCGCCCGTCATCGAGGAAGTTCCCGCGAAATCGAGGAAGACCAGAAAGTTGACTTCGGGCGGCATAGATAAGGCCGACAAGGATCGGCAGGGTACCGACGAGGAATAGAGCGCGAAGATTATGGCGAATTCTGAAAAGAGCCCGGTAAGAATGTGCCTAATTTGTCGGAAAAGATATCCGAAAAAATATTTGAACAGATATACCATGGACGAAAACGGCGCCCTGATCCCGGACGAAAGCGGCAAACGGCAGGCGCGGGGAGCGTACGTCTGTTCGGACGAGGATTGCGCGAGACGTTTTTCGCGGCGCGAAAACCGCAAAAAGCGTCAGGTTAGGTAAGGGGGAAGTATGGTCGAGGAAAAAATCAAGGTAAGAGAGCTCGCCGAGCAAATCGGCGCTCCCGCCCGGGAAATGCTGAAGGCGTTGCATGGGCTGAAGGCGTCGGCTAAAAGCATGTCCGGTTCGGTCACTATGGACGAGGCTGTGAAATTGCGCGATTACTTCGCGAGTCGCAAGACTGAAACTGTGGAGCGCAGTTCGGTAAAACCCGACGTAATTGTTCGGCGTCGCAGGAAGGAGACTCCTCCTCCCGCGCCGGAGCCGGCGCCGGAGCCCGAACCAGTCGTCTCCGTCGAAGCGAAAGAGGATTCTTCCCCCGAATCCGTCGCGCCGCGAGAAAAAGTTTCCGCCAAAAAAGAAGAAAGGCATACGCGAAAGACCCAGGCTCCGGACGCGCGCGTCATCAGTCGGCCCGGGGATTTCGTCGCCCCGCCGCCGGAGCCAGAACCGCAAAAACCCGAGCCGCGCAAGGAACCGGAAAAACCCGCGCGTCAGGGCAAGACGCTGGCCGAAGAGATCAGGGAAAGAGAGGCTCAAGCCAGGGCCAAAGCCAGAGAAGAGGCGAGCGCTCTTCGCAAAAAGATAGAGCGAAGCGCGTCTATAATTAGCAAGCCGGAAGTCGCGCCGGAAGTTCCCGAGGAGACTCCCCCCGCTCCCCCTCTCGCGGAAGAAAAGCGCGAGAAGAAACCGGAAAAGAGCGAAGTCCTGCGCGAAATTCTGAACGCCGAACAGAAAAGCGAAACGCCCGCGTCGGCCGCCGTCGAGGAAATATCCGAGAAGCCGACGAAGACCTTGCGTCCGGACGCCTCCGCCCAACCAACGGAATCGTCTTCCGTTCGCGTTGCGGATACGGCTCGCAAAGTCAGGATTATTTCTTTACCTGACGCCGATCCGGCAAAACGCGCCAGACCCCGCGGCGCCCAGTCCAGAACGCAGGAAGCGGGCAGGAGCGGCGATCAACGTCCCGCCTCTCGCGGAACGCCAAGGCAGGGTCAGGGTCGTCCGGGTTACGGAGCCCCATTCTCCGCTGGGCAACGTCCCGCGCCTTCGCAAACCATGCCTGGACTGCCGACGGAGTCCAAAGACGGTCAGAGCAAAAAGAAGAAGAATAAGGGCAAGCATACCGTAGATTTTCAGCGCGGAGATTTCGGGCGCAGGGTCGAGGAAGAGGACGCGCCGTTCATTCGCCAGAAATCGAGACGCAATAAGCAACAGAAAGTTCAGCAACAGCCAGTAACGCAACCGATCAAGGCTTCGAAACGCAAGATTCGCGTGGCCGAAGCGATCCGCGTCGCCGATATGGCGCAACAGATGGGCGTAAAGGCCAACGAAATTATCAAGGCTCTCGTCAATCTGGGCGTCATGGCCACAATTAATCAGTCGCTTGACGTCGATACCGCGTCCCTAATCGCCGGAGAATTTGATTACGAGGTTGAAAACGTCGGCTTCTCCGAAGCGGATTACCTGGCGCCCAAAGTCGCGGACGCGCCGGAGAGTCTGAAGCCAAGACCGCCAGTCGTTACGATTATGGGACACGTGGATCACGGCAAGACCTCTTTGCTCGACGCCATCCGAAAGTCGAACGTTACCAGCGGCGAGGCGGGCGGAATTACCCAGCACATCGGCGCTTATCATGTCAAGACAAAACGCGGCGAGATAGTTTTCCTTGACACTCCGGGCCACGAGGCTTTTACCGCCATGCGAGCGAGAGGAGCGCAGATAACCGATCTTGTCATTCTCGTGGTGGCCGCCGACGACGGCGTAATGGAACAGACCCGCGAGGCTATCAACCATTCGCGCGCCGCGAATGTGCCGATTATGGTGGCCGTAAACAAGATTGACAAGCCTGGCGCCAATCCAGACAATGTGTTGCGCGAATTGTCGGAGCTGGGCCTCCAGCCTGAAGACTGGGGCGGGGACACTATTGTCGCGAAGGTTTCCGCGAAGACTCGAGAAGGGTTGGACGACTTGCTCGAATTGGTCGNCTTGCAATNGGNGATNATGGATCTCAAGGCGAATCCCGACANNCCCGCGCGCGGNCATATCGTCGAGGCCAGACTCGACAAGGGGCGGGGCCCAATCGCCACTGTGCTCGTGCAGGAAGGAACCCTGCGCCCAGGCGACAATTTCGTATGCGGAGCTTTCGCCGGTCGCGTCAGGGCGATGAACAATGATCAAGGCAAAAAGGTAAAGGAAGCGGGCCCGTCAATGCCGGTGGAAGTGCTGGGGTTTGAGGGCGTTCCGGTCGCGGGCGAGGAATTTCAGGTTGTCGCCGACGAAAAAATGGCCAGGAAGATCGCCGACTACCGCGCGAAGCTGGAAAGGGAGAGAACTCTTGCCGCAGGCGCTCGCGTAACCCTTGAAAACTTCCTTACCAAACTCGGCGATCAGGATATTCTGACTCTTAATCTTGTGCTGAAAGCCGACGTGCAGGGCAGTCTCGAGGCTATTTCCGAGGCTCTCAAGAAGGAAAATACCGACAAGGTAAAAATCAATATTGTCCATGGGGGCACGGGAGCGATCAGCGAATCGGACATTATGCTCGCTTCCGCCTCCAAGGCGATCATCATTGGCTTTAACGTGCGTCCTTCCGCGAAGGTAAAAGATATCGCGGAAAAGGAAGACGTCGATATCAGGTATTACGACATTATTTACAAGCTGGTCGACGATGTAAAAAGCGCTATGGCCGGGCTCCTGGCACCAGTGCGCAAAGAAGTCGATCTGGGGCAGGCCGAAGTCCGCAAGGTTTACCATCTGCCCAAAATTGGAGCCATCGCCGGCTCTTACGTTTCCGAAGGCAAGATGGTTCGCAACGCCGGAGTTCGTCTCCTGCGCGACGGCATTGTGATTTACACAGGAAAGATCGCGTCGCTCAAGCGTTTCAAGGACGACGCCCGCGAAGTGGTGAAAGGCAACGAATGCGGCGTCGGGCTTGAGAACTATAACGATATTAAAGAAGGCGACGTGCTCGAGGCCTTTGAGACTGTGGAAGAAGCGGCGACACTGTAGAGGCGAGAGCCGGAAATTGGGGATGACGCTTCGGCAAGAAACGCTGACGCGTCATTTTTGTTTGCGCGACAAGCTTTGGAAAAAGGTCGCTTTTTCAGCTCCGCGATCCGTAGCGCGATCGCGGAACCGGATTTATAAGCGATTTCTCGGCTTGGCCGTCATTTTTCCCGCTTTTCTTTTGCGTTATCCGGCGTGAAAATATTTGTGCTCCAGGCCAGAGCGAGGACGTAAAGCGCCGAGAAAACGGCGAGACAGGCGGAGAGGATTGGCGGAGCGGAGAGGGCCAGTCGCATGGTCAATGTGCCAATAACAAAGCCGGAATTACGGAAAACCGCGTAATAGCATGGCATGAAACGCTGGGCGATAAGCGCCATCGCTATGTCGGCGAAAATAAGGACAGTGTAAATCGTCTCAAAAAAGGCGGCGTCGTCGCCGGCGAGCGTCAGGATAAAATCGCGAATCGCCAGCCCGACGAACATGAAAAGAAGGGCGAGAGACAGAAGCTTTTTCGCCGCGACATATTTATCGATGCGCTCGCGGTCGCTCATGAAATTTACGCGTCGGGCGATCTTGCGGTAAAGTCCGAGTGCCATGAAAACAAGCAACGCGCCTACGCCCGACGCGATTATATTCGCGATGGGAGCCAGATCGTTCAGGTCGACGGACACTGGCTCGGGCAATAGGGACAATTCTTTGAAAGCGTTGCGAAGGAGAATTAGGGTAAGGATCTCAAGTTGTTTCCCTACGCTCTTCGAAAGCGAAGCGGGGAGAATGAAAATAAGGCCGAGAACCTCCAGACCGAGAATCAGAGTGAAGGCCAACTGGATGGAGAAATAATGAGTCGGTGGCACGATCGGGAGCCAGTCGGGCCAGAATCCTTGGCGGCGCGCCTCGACAGCGAGCAGGGCGATTAAATAGATCCAGATCAGAGCCAGACCGATGGCGCGCTCCGTGCGCGGGCGATCCCAGAGTTCATGCATCCAGTCGTAAAAGGCGATTAAGGAATATTTTTTCATAGCGAAGAATTTAACAAGATTTTGCGACCAGTTCGCCTAGGAGCGGCGATTCGTCCATAAGCTCGCGATCTCCGCGCAGGGAGTATGCGGGAACATATCTACTGGCGCCAGAGTGTCAAGATCAAATTGGACGCGCAGTTTCGCGGCGTCCCTAGCGAAAGTGGCGGGATTGCAAGACACATAAATTATCCTGGCGGGATTCGCCTCGAGGACCCCGGATAAGGTCGCGTCGTTCAGGCCGGAGCGAGGCGGATCGAGCAAAATAGTTCGCGGCGAAAGGCCTCTGAAATTTTTTATTATCTCGCCGCTGTCTCCCGCGTAAAATTCGCCATTTCCTAGTCGATCGTTTCGTTTCGCGAGTTTCGCGCTCGCGGGATCGATCTCCGCGCCGATTAATCGGTCGTAATTATCGTCGAGCAGAAGCCCGGGCGCGCCTACGCCGCAGTAAAGATCGAGCAGGACGCCTCCCGCTGGGGCGCCGTCGAATTCCTTGACAATCTTGCCCAGTTTGTCGGCCGAGCCGCCGTTAACCTGAAAAAAGGAGGAGAGATCGGCGACGAAACTGCGACTTAAGAGAGGGAGTTCAAAGAGCGCGTTCTCGGCTCGATTTTCCAGCTTCCGATTGAGAACCAGGAGGCGTTTGCCCGATTGAGAATGAGTCGTTAGCTTCGCGCTTTCCTCGAACGCGAAAATATCGAGCTTGGGATTGTCGTCAAAAATCGAAGCCGCGACGCGTCGAATATTGTCTCTTTTGGGGAGCGCGGTTTTGGAGCATTTAAGAATAGCTAGCCATCCGACTTCATTGGAGTCGCGCGCGCGGCCTCTTCGCAGAATTAGAAAGCGGGGATTGATTTCTCGCAAATTGTTAGCCAGACGCTGAAAGGAGGCGATTATGCCGTTCGCGGCGGAATCGACAAGGGCGCAGGAGCGTATTGGCGTTATAAGTC
>JAAUYY010000116.1 GCA_014804865.1 Desulfovibrio sp. | reverse complement strand
CGCCGACGGAAAAGTCGCTCTTGTGGACAACCTTTATTATTCGGGCAATACCGTTTATCTGAATCACGGCGACGGAGTATTCACCGCCTATCTTCATATGTCCAAACCGCTCGTCAAACCCGGCGATATTGTGAAAAAGGGCGACGTTGTGGGACTTGTGGGCGCCACTGGCCGCGTAACCGGGCCGCACCTTCATCTCTCGTTGATTGTGCAGGGTCAGGGCGTAGATCCCCTGCCTTTGCTACAGGAAGCTTCCGCCGCGAAAAAAAAATAAGAGAGACAGACGGATGGCCGCTAAAAAAAATGATCAGTTCGAAGAGAGGATGAAAAGGCTGGAAGAGATCGTCGCGCTCCTCGAATCGCCGGAAATTACCCTCGAAAAAAGCATGGAACTCTATCGCGAAGGGAAAGAGTGCTCGCGCGTTTGTCGAGAAAAACTTGAAAACGCTAAACGAGAACTGGAAATCTGGAGCGGAGAGCGCGAAGAGGGCGATGAAGAATGATCGATCCCGCCGAACTCAAGGCGCGTTTGGCCGCGAAAGCTCAAGAGACGGAAAAGTATATAAGCGAGAAGGTCGCGGACTTCCCGGGAGCTCCAGAAAGACTGCGCGAGTCCATGACTTATAGTCTGGAAGCGGGAGGGAAAAGAATAAGGCCAGTTCTCTTTCTATCATTCGGAGCTCTTTTCGGAGCTTTGAGGGAGAATATCATTCCCTTCGCCGCCGCGATAGAAATGATACATACTTATTCGCTTATACACGACGATCTTCCGGCGATGGACGACGACGATTTGCGCCGCGGAAAACCTTCCAACCATAAGGCGTTTGACGAAGCCACAGCGATTTTGGCCGGAGACGGGCTGCTTACAGACGCCTTTCTTGTAATGACGAGAACGGTGGCTCCCCGCGACAGGCTTCTCGAAGCGATTAGAGTTTTCGCTCGCGCGGCCGGCAGCGCGGGAATGGTCGGCGGTCAGGAATTGGACATGGTCTATACGGGAGCGAGCGGAGTTACTTTGGCGCAGACCGAACAAATGCAAGCCATGAAAACGGGAGCGATACTCGAGGCTTCATGCGTTTGCGGAGCGGCGCTGGCAGGCGCGAGCGACGCGGATCTTAAGCGAACAAGCGAGTACGGCGCGGCTATCGGCAAAGCGTTTCAGATAGTCGATGACATCCTCGATATTACGGCGGATGAAAAAACCCTGGGCAAACCGCGCGGAAGCGACATAGCCGCGGGAAAAAATACCTGGCCATCCCTGGTCGGCCTCGAGGCGTCCCGCGAAGCGGCGCGTTCCGAAGCGGAAAAAGCGGTTCGGGCTCTGGAACCGTACAATGGCGAAGAAGCGGAATTTTTGCGCTCTCTAGCAAATTATATTGTTGTTCGAGCTAATTAGAAAAGAGATTTTGGAAAAAATGTGCTGGAAGATATAAGGAACCCGGCCCAGCTCTTATCCTTAAGCGAGAAAGAGCTGGCAAGCCTCGCCGACGAGGCGCGGCAAAGAATAATATCCGCCGTATCGCGAAACGGAGGTCATCTCGCTCCGTCCCTTGGCGCCGTCGAACTCGCGGTCGCTTTGCTGTCCGAATTTGATCTTAATAGAGACAAACTGATTTGGGACGTCGGTCATCAGGCTTACGCGCATAAGCTCCTTACCGGTAGAGCTGACAGATTCGATACTTTGCGCAAGCTCGGCGGCTTATCCGGGTTCCCGCGGATGGAGGAAAGTCCCTACGATCATTTTGGAGTGGGGCATTCTTCGACATCGATCTCCGCCGCGCTTGGCATGGCCATGGCCCGCGATTTGCGNGGCGAAAAGCATCATGTAGTCGCGGTCATTGGCGACGGNTCGCTAACNGGCGGAGAAGCGTTCGAAGGACTTAACCTGGCTGGGCATATGGCTANAAGACTCATTGTCGTTCTCAACGACAACGAGATGTCCATATCGCCCAATGTCGGAGCCATCTCCCTTTTTTTAAGCAGCGCNCTTTCCGCCCGNTGGCTTCGGCAAACGCGGAAGGAAGCTCTCAATTTCCTGCGCGGGATTCCAAGGATTGGCAACAAACTCGCCATTTACGCCATGCGCGGCGAATGGAGCTTTAAATCCTTCTTTACTCCCGGAATGTTGTTTGAGGCTTTCCGTTTCGCGTATCTTGGGCCAGTGGATGGCCACGACATCGGGGCGCTTAAAAAAAATCTGCAAAGGGCCGCNGCCGTCGAGGACGGCCCCGTGCTTTTGCATGTGCGCACGCGCAAGGGAAAAGGCTACGAGCCAGCGGAAAAAAATCCGACGCTTTATCACGGCGTAGGCAATTTTTCGCCGGAAACCGGAAANCCTTTAAAAAATCGGAATTGCCCCACTTTTACTGAAGCATTCGGCGACGCTCTGGTCAAGTTGGCGAAAGAAGACAAAAGAATAATAGCGATCACGGCCGCGATGCCGGAGGGCACGGGCACCGANAAGTTTAAAAAAGAATTCCCCGAGAGGTTTGTCGACACGGGAATATGCGAGCAACACGCGGTAACGTTCGCGGCGGGACTCGCGAGTCAGGGTTTCCGGCCAGCGTTGGCTATTTATTCGACTTTTCTGCAAAGAGGCTACGATCAGATCATACATGATGTCTGTCTTCAAAATCTCCCCGTAACTTTCTGCATCGATCGCGCCGGCCTGGTAGGCGAGGACGGCGCGACCCATCACGGCGCGTTCGACATNGCCTATTTGCGGCACGCGCCCAATATAAAGATGATCGCGCCGCGAGACGAAAATATGCTAAAAAGGGCCTTGAAAACGGCCATCGAATCCGACTCGCCTTTCGCTATTCGTTATCCGAGAGGAGCCGGATTCGATGTCGCGCCCCAAAACGAATNTTTGCCATTGGACTTGGCGAAAGGCGAAATCGCGCTGGAGGGCGAGAAGCTCGCGATAATAGCGGTCGGCAATCGGGTTTGGCCAGCGGTCGAGGCCGCGAAACAGATTTATTCCGAGACAGGCTCGATGCCCGTTGTCTTTGATCCAATCTGGATTAAGCCCCTGCCGGAGGAGCAATTAAAAGACATTGCCAAAAAATACAAGCTAATACTTTTCGTTGNGNAAGGGAGTCTCGCGGGCGGATTTTCTTCCGCTGCGCTGGAATTATGGGCGGACGCCGATTTGATAGACGGACAGAAAATACGGCGTTTGGGCCTCGAGGACAAGTTCGCGGAACATGGAACTCAAAGCGAATTGCGCGAGATCGCGGGTTTAAGCGTTAATGGAATCAGGGANGCGGGACTGAAACTTCTGGCTTGCGACAGGAAAACGATCGACAATGAAAGTTAATCCAGGCGACGCGTTGAAAAGTTTTAAATAATTGTCCTATTCGTCCGCGTCGGGACGATTTGGGATCTAGATTTTAATTTTCTAATATTTTATAATACTTTCCCGCCATATACGCGCGAATGAAATTAAATTAAGCGCGCAGTCGCGCTCGCTCTGTCCAAGAGATTCGCGCGGATAATCGTCTCTGGCGCTTATATCAAGCGGGGAGCGCAATAGAGAGTAGGCTAATGAGCGAACCCGCATTATTTGCGCGCCAAACGCGGTTGGAGGCGCGCGGGACAAGTTTCGATCTCGCTATGGCGGCTTTGCTTCGCAAAGACGCCCGCGAAATTACCGCAAGGCGAATTTGCCAGCCAAAGGGCCGTCCTGAAAGGTCTGTTTGCGTTGTCGCATGATACGCCTTGCTCAAACGGACAGCAAAGCGCTTCGCCGCAGGGGTAAGCGCAATTTGCTATAAAGATCGGAGATAGCCCGCGAAACATGAAAGAGTATAGGGATTATTATTTTAATAAGGCCAAGCGGGAAAATTATCCGGCCAGATCCGTATATAAATTAAAAGAGCTTGATAAAAAATATCGTCTACTCAAAAAAGGCATAAAAGTTCTCGATCTTGGCGCGGCGCCGGGCTCCTGGACTCAAGGCGCGCTGGAAAAAATAGGAGAGTCGGGAGCGCTCGTCGCCTGCGACTTGAAACCTTTGGGCATACGTCTCGCCGCGAACGCGAAATTTTATCAGGAAGACATTTTTAAGCCTTCGGAAGATTTTTTGCGCGTTCTGCGGGAAGATGGGCCTTTTGATCTCATAATGAGCGACATGGCGCCGGCGACGACTGGATCGAAATTTACAGATCAAGCGAGATCGCTGGATTTATGCAAGAGAGCGTTTGAATTCGCGCGAGAATATCTTAAAAGCGACGGCAACTTCGCGGTCAAGATTTTTATGGGCCCGGATGTGGGAGAGTTGCTCGAATCAATGCGCGAAGTCTTCGAGGATGTAAAAACGTTTAAGCCGAAAAGCTCGAGAGCCGAAAGCAAGGAAACTTTTTTCGTAGGGCTACGGTTTAAAGCGCCGGATCATGAAAGTTTGCCAAAAGGACAAGCAAGAGTATAATTTTGGCTTCGAAAAATTATATTCTTTTTTAATATTAATTTAGCAAAAGCAAAGAGGAAAGAGGATGTCCGGTCATAGCAAATGGGCGAACATACAGCATCGCAAGGGACGGCAGGACGCCAAGCGCGGCAAAGTGTTCACAAAGGCCGCGAAGGAAATCATCATAGCCGCCAAGGGCGGCGGAGATCCGGCGGGCAATCCCCGGTTGCGCGCCGCTATCGCGGCCGCCAAAGCTGTCAATCTGCCCAAGGACAAGATAGAAGCGGCCATTCGCAAAGGAACCGGAGAAGACGCGGGCGGCGACATAGTCGAAACTTTTTACGAAGGCTATGGCCCGGGCGGAATAGCGATCATGGTGGAGACTGCCACGGACAACAAAACCGGACTGTCGCGGAAATAAGGCATTTGTTTTCGAAGCATGGGGGAGCCATGGGCGAGAACGGAAGCGTGGCGTGGATGTTCGAGCGCAAGGGCGTGATCGCCGTTCCCCGCTCCGAAATCGCCGAGGACGCCATCATGGAGGCCGCCTTGGATGCCGGCGCTCAAGACGTGATCGACGACGAAGACGTTTGGACAATACAGACCGCGATGGGCGATTTCGCCCAAACTCGCGACGCTCTGGAGAACGCGGGGATAAAGATGGAATCGGCCGAACTAGCTATGGTTCCCGCGAATCTCGTCGCGATCGACGCGGATACGGCGATGAAAGTAATCCGGCTCATGGAAGCTCTGGACGATAACGACGACGTGCAGAACGTTTACGCCAACGCCGATTTTCCCGAAGACTTGCCGCAAGAATAATCGTGGCGGATTCGGATATACTTGGCATCGATCCAGGCTCGCGGGTAACCGGCTGGGGTTTGGTGAGGGATCGCTCGGGCGTTCTGGAGCTAGTGGCTTGCGGGGCGATAAGGACGCAGTCAGACGCGGACAAGGATTTTTCCCAGCGTCTGGCGCTCATTTACCGGGAGTTGCGCAAGATAATCGCCCAGTACGAGCCTGGCGAGGCGGCGGTCGAACAGGTATTTTCGGCGAATAATCCGCGAACAGCCCTAAAACTGGGGCAAGCCAGGGGCGCGGCTATCGCGGCTTGCGCCGGAGGCGATCTGGAAATTTTCGACTACGAGCCGACATTGATCAAGAAAGCCATAGTGGGAGTCGGTCGAGCGGAGAAAGATCAGGTCGCCTTCATGGTAAAGCGGCTGCTTAATATGAAGGACGATAAAAAATACGCTCCGGACACGACCGACGCCCTCGCGGTCGCGGTATGTCACGCGACTACGCGGCGACTGAATCGATTGATCGGAAAAATAGCTTGACAATATAATAAGCGGCGAGACCGAGGGCTACGGATTTTGCTTCGGGACGCTCTGCGACTGTCAATTTAGACATTGAGGATGATATGACGCGAAAAGATCGTACGGAAGGCATTTATAGCCGACGCGAGGTGCTGGACGAAAGCGAGCGAAAACAATATTGCCTTATCCAGTTAAAAGACCTACTTTCGTACGCTTATCGATATTCGGAGGACGTAAAAAAGCGTTTTGATCGCGCTCAATTTAATGTTGAAAAATTTAAGACGCTCTCCGATATCAAGCATATCCCGATACTGAAGAAAAAAGAATTAATTTTTCTTCAATCCATGGGGCCGAGACTTGGCGGTCTTTTGACCAAGGATATTGGGGAATTAAAAAGGGTTTTTTTATCCCCCGGGCCAATTTTCGATCCGGAGGATCGCAGCGACGATTATTGGGGCTATACGGAAGCCTTTTATTCCGTGGGCTTCAGGCCGGGCGACGCCGTGCAAAACACGTTTAATTATCAGCTGACGCCAGCCGGATTGATGTTTGAAGAGCCATTGCGGAATCTTGGATGCGCCGTAATACCGGCGGGGCCAACGGAAGCGGCCCAGCAACTCGATATAATGCAGAAACTGCGCGTCTCCGGGTATGTGGGCACGCCGAGCTTTCTAACGCATCTGGCCCAGAAAGCGGAAGAAAAGGGATTAAATCTTCGCAAGGATCTATTTCTGGAGGTCGCTTTCGTAACTGGCGAGAGACTTTCGGAAAAAATGCGCGCGCAGATGGAAAAGAAATTTGATCTGATCATGCGCCAGGGATACGGAACAGCCGACGTCGGTTGCATCGGTTACGAATGTTTCCACAAGAACGGTCTCCACATCGCGAATCGTTGTTATGTGGAAATCTGCCATCCCGATACGGGAATACCCCTGAAGGATGGCGAAGTGGGCGAAATAGTGGTAACCGCTTTTAACAAGACTTATCCCCTGATCCGTCTGGCGACCGGGGACTTATCATATATC
>JAAUYY010000115.1 GCA_014804865.1 Desulfovibrio sp. | reverse complement strand
GCGGGTCGGGATCGGACGCGAACATGAGAGGCGAGTTGTAAAATGGCCGCCAAAAACCGCCCGCTGATCAAGTCCCCGATCCCGCGCTGGATCGGATCCAAGCGGACGCAACTGAAATATCTGCTTCCGATAGTTCCCCCATACGCGCTAGCCTGCGAAGTCTTCGGCGGCGCGGACTGGCTATCATTCAATATCGAGGGCCGACGCGTCGTCAACGATCGCGATCCGGAGCTAATCAATGTCTATCGCCAGATCGCCGAAAACGGCGAATCTCTGGCCCGCAAGCTTTATTTCTCAGTCTCTTCGCGCCATCTGCTCGCCCTGATCGCCTCCTCCCGCGACGAAAGACCGTTCCAGCGCGCCTATCGCTTCCTCTATATCAATAAAACCGGCTTCAACGCCCGCATGTGGCGACCGACCTACGCCGTCCGCAAAAAGACCGCGGCGGGAAATATCTTCTCCTTCGCGCCCTTCGCCCGCCATATCAGGGCTTGCCAGGCCATTTGCCGCGATATCGAGTTCTCCAATCTGCCCTGGCAACAGGCGCTGTCCGCCTACGACGACCCGGAGACTTTTTTCTATCTCGATCCGCCCTATCCCGGCTGCGAAAGATATTACGGCCCGGGCATGTTCGACCTCTCGGATTTTAATCTCATGGCCGACGCGCTCGCGAAAATTCAGGGCAAATTCCTCCTCTCGCTCCCCGCCGACGAAAAGACGCTCGCCCTCTTTTCAGGATTCAGGATCCGCGAAATTCCGGTTATCTATCTCATCAATAATATCCGGAAGACGCGAGCCCGCGAATATGTCATCGCGAACTACGACTTGCCAGCGATCATAAAACCCTCGCGGATCCCGGGCTCCGCCCTCGGCCAGGCCGAGCTTATGACCGAGGGAGAAAAGGATAGGCTTTTTAAAGGATAAAAGTCGGCTTTTTAAAAGCCTCAGGCTAGAGCGAAATTATTTTTCGGAGCTTTCCCATAACCGTTTGAACCCTTACCGAACAAGACCAAGGAGAAAATCATGTCGGAAACTATCGTCGCCCCGACCGCGCCAGCCGAAACCGCGCCAGCCGCGCCAGTCGCCCCAGCCGAAACCCCAGTCGCGCCAGCCGCTCCCGCCGAAGCGGCCGCCGAAAGCGCGCCTAACTCCATTCCAGAATCTCAACCAGGCGCCGCCGCGCCGCAAGCGGCCAGGGCCGTGGAAAAGGCCGAAGCGAAACCCGAAAGCCAAAAAGCCGAAAGCCAAAAAGCCGAAAAAACTCCCGACCAGGGCGAGATCGACTACGCGAAAGTGGATTTGGGCGTAGAGGATCTCGATCCGGTCGCGGTCGCCCAGTTCGCCAATATCGCCCGCGACCTGAAACTTTCGCCCGAGCAGATGCGGGGGCTGGCCAAATGGCAGGAGACATTTTCCCAACAGACCCGCGAGGAAATGGCCACGGCGGGAATAGCCGCGCTCCAGAAGGAATACGGCCAGGCCTTCGAAAGAATGCGCGGCGACGCCAACGCATTGATCTCGAAGATTGACGCCGCCACAAACGGCGAGTTCGGCAAGGCCCTGGGACGCGTCGGCGCCCTCTGCGATCCCGGCATAGCCAAAGGCTTCATGCTCATCGCCCAGGCTTTCTCCGAGGATTCCCTCGGCGCGACCGGCGACAACGCCGCCCAGCTCAAGCCCGAAACAGCCTACGACGGACTGAAAGCAGCTTTCGCCAAAAAATGACCGACGCTGGCTTATCCGGCTGGATATTTTAAAATTGGCGCGTCGCGGGCTTGCGTTTTTTTTGAAATATTGCTCCACGTGGAGCGATCCGCGGGAGACGAATCCCGCCTGAAATTTTTATGGCGAGCTTCGCTCGCGGCCAACCGCGGTCGCGCCGCGGGAAATTTTCCTACCCGCGAAATCTCTCGCCAAAAAATCTTCTCGCCAAAGGAGACCTGGAATGTCTGAGAACATGAGCACATTGCATGAGATCTGCGTAAAATGGGCGCGCAAGCAGCCGGGCATGGCCGACAGCCTGACCGAGGACGCGCCGATCCTGCGCGTCGTCAAATGGAAGCCCTCGACGCACGGCTTATGGAACGTGGCCGAGAAGCTCGAGGAGGTCAGCGGCCCGTCTTTCGTGGAGCCGGACGCGCCGCTCCCGACATTGCGGACCAACTCCAGCCTCGTGCATACGGATTTGCATGTCATGGGCGGAACCATGGAAGTGCCGACCCAGCGAGCCCTGAAGTTTGGCGGCCCTGCCAAATATTTCGCGGACAAGCAGCCCATCATTCTGCGCCAGGCGGGCATGGACACGGAGCGCCAGCTTTTTGAGAAGAACTGGCTGAAGGGCGCCCGCGCGGTCAAGAATATCAAGGACGCCGGAGGCAAGGGCGACGGCTGGGTTCTGCTGGCCGTCCGGTTTGACGACCTGAACAATGTCGGCCTCTTCGATCCCGACCAGTTCGATCAGGGACGCCTCTTCCATATTGAAACGCCCTATTCGGGAGCCGAGCATTTATTGCATGGCGAATACGAAGGCGTTTACGGTTTCTCGGTTATCTATCGCGCCAACTTCGGCTGGCAGATCCTGGACGCGAAGCGGACTTGCGCGGCCATAGTTAACATCGACGAAGAGAACAAGCCGACGCCCGCGATGATCGACGACATGCTGGCCGACGTTCGCGCCCAGCCCGGCTCGACCTATATCTTCTGCGGCCCGAAGGCCAAGATCTACGGGATCAATCCCTACAAGACCGACAATGTGCAGTTGGCGAACAATGACCGCGACGCCAATACCCGAGTCGAGACCTGGAACGGGATCTCTATCGTAGTTTCCCATAACTTTGCCAGGAAGATTCCCAACATCAAGGTATCCTAGACTAATCTCCCGTACTCCGCGCTCGTCATAAAAGGGCGCGGAGCGATCCTCAACATGTAAAAATATCGGAGCGAGCGATGTCGCAATCGAAAGATTTTCTCACGCAACACAGCGAAGGCTACAAGGAACTGCGCCGCATGGGCTTGCGCGGCGGGCCGGAATACGCGGACAACGAATCCGCTCCCCTGGTTTGGTACGATCAAGTCTTCGAGCGCGAGATCGAGCCCGCGGGCTCGGTTCAGTGCGCGAAGTCTCTGGCCGTAGGCGGAACCCAGAACGGGCTTGACGTGATCCTCGTGGCCAGCCACCAAAATACAGAGGATCTGACCATACCCGCCGGGACGTCGATTACCCTCAAAACCCTTTTCTCGGAAAACCCCGAAGGTCCTTTCGCGCCGATCGGGCCTTCCTGGTGCGTAACCGCGCCCGAGGAGGGGATCAACTGCCCGCCCGACGGTCTGGCGGTTCGCTTCGCCATTGGCAATTACAAGAAATTATGGATGAAGATCAGCCTGGAGTTCTCCGGCTCGATCAGCGGCGGAACGGTCGACGCGGCTCTATCCTACGTCGCCAGATAGACTGAAAAGGACGGCGCGACCTCCCGAAGGGCTAAAAGCTCGCGGCGGTCGCGCGAGCCGGAGGAACCGGCCAATGGCCGCGGTCTCAAACCGCGGGGAAAATAAGGGAAAAAACAGGGAGGCCGCGTTTCCTCTTCCGCCTGAACTCGGAAGTCTCCGCGCGGGATATTGATGAACGACGTAAAATACCTTGGCGAAACTGGGCGCTATGCCTGGCCGGTCCCCTTTGGCGGCGCGAACGCGGTCGTCTCGATCATTGACGAGACTGGCCGCGAGAGGCTTTTGACCGCCAATCGGGATTATCTGATCATGTCCGATCATATTCTCTGCCAATGTCCGGCGGGATCGATAATCCATATCTTCGAAAGCGATCAGGCGAGAGCCGCGCGAGCCGCCCTGGCCGGAAGTCCTATTAAAGTCAATCCTGAGCCCGCGAGTTTGGCCAGCGATCCNTGTCCCGGGTATCCGGGCGCGAGCCAGTCCGAAGCGAGGCCCGAGGCGGACAGCTCCGCCCTGGACGCGCTCCTTGATCGCAAACTGCGGGCAATGGAGGAATCGGTCGCCCAATACGACGACACGCTCAGAAAGGTCGGCTCGGAGGCCGAGAAAAAAGTTTTCCTCGCTTCGGCGGAGGCCAAAACCGCTCTGCAGGCCGGAGCCGATCTGCTCCTGGCCAAATGCGAGGCCATTTACAAGGAGTGTTTTCGCGAGGCGGCCAGAATCAGTTCATGGGCGGTACAGATCAGCCAGTACCATAACCGCCCCGGCGTCTCCGCTGTCAAATCCGAGGCGGAGATCCCGGGCTCGGCCCGCGGCCTGATTATCGTCAATCCGCATATTACCCATTCGCCGACGCCATTCATGGGCGTCTGGCCGATCCGCGATCTCTGCGAGGCGCAATGGGAGGGACTGTTCTTCCTTGGCCATCCCTACGACGGCCCGCTAACCCCGCCGCCGCCCTTTCCCGTCTGTCCTCCCCTCNCTCCCGAAAAAGCCAAGGGAGACGGCGACGACTGGGTTCNCTGCGACCATGGGCACGCGATCCGTCCCTGTCGGCCTCCCAGGCCTCCCGCGTACTGGGGCCCGCGGCCCGGGGCTTATCCNCCTCCGCCCTGCCATTGCCAGGACAAGTCCCTCGACGATTCCGGCGAGCCGNCCAATACGCAAGANCCGAACTAGCCTTNTCTAAAGGAGCCCGACCATGACCCAATATGTATCGCCCGAATTGCATGAGAACTGTTCCTGCCAGGACATGCCCCGCGACGTGATCGACGTCGTCTCGCCGCTTTACCAGGCTGTCGGCGGGAGACTATACAGGATCCATCCGACAGCCGAAGCCAAATACGTCGCGATGGGCAATGGCGGCGACGTGGAGACGCGCATTAACCTTCTCGAGAAAAACCTGCTCGCCAATTCGCGCGTCTATTTCGCGGACAATATCGCCGCCCGCGACAGAATTTCTCCACTGACCGCCGGGGATTGCGTCTTCGTAACCGACGCCTCGGAGGATCCCGAAGTGAAAAAAGGCTCGGCCATGTACCTCTGGCTCCCGAAACAGAGTTTCCAGTTGCTCTACAAGGGATCCTCTCCCCTGGACGCGGCGAACATCATAGCCGACAAGGGCGGCCTCAGGGTCGACGAGAACGGCAAGCTCCATGTCGACTTCTCGGAGCTTTCGGCAGCGGAAAAGACGGTCATCATCCGCGAAATTGTAGCCGATGGCTCCGGCCTCAAGGTCGATGAAAAAGGCAATCTTTCCCTCGACTACGCGACCGCGGCCTCAAGGCTCGCGGGATCCGGCCTGAAAAACTCGGGAAACAAACTCGCCGTCGATCCAGCCCAGCTCGCGGGAACCGGCCTGACCGCCTCCGGCGAAAAGCTGGCCCTGAACGGCTCCGCCCTCGCCGGGCCTGGCATATCCTGGACTGACAACAAGTTCCAGATGAACTTCGCGGACATGACCGACGCCCAGAGACAGGCCATTGTCTCGGCGATCCTCTCCCAGGGCGGAGGCCTCGAAGTCGGATCCGACGGCAAGATCCGCTTCAATCCCAAAAACATGGACACTTCCGTCATCGCGGAGATGATGAAAACTTTGCGCCTGCCAATCTGGCTAAACGGCAATACCAATTTTTATGTCGATAAAAGCCACGCGAAAGCCTCCGACAAAACGGACGGCGACGCCAACGAAGGTCGCGGACTTTCGCCCAGTCTTCCCTTCGCCTCGATCAACGCTTGCGCGGCCTATATCGCGAACAATTTCAATATCGGTCCCTATACGGCCTACATCAATGTCGCCGACGCGCTCTACGAAGAACAGATCGTGCTTCCCGAATACTCCAGGACGACTGGCCAGATCATAATCAAGCCCGCGGAGACCGGCGGATCGGTGCGGATCAAGACGCCTTTCGATGCCTACAGCGTGGCGGCAGTGACCTGCTCGGGCGGCGTCTGGGACTTTTGGTATCCCAAAATTGTCGATTCTTTCGATTATACCGGCGCCTCCTTCCTCGAGGGAGCCATTTACGCCGCTTATACGGCTTTCAACTGCGCCGGAGGCCGACTTTCCCTTCTCGCTCCCGACATATCCGCGAACATATCGGGAAACATGGGGAGCCTGAACTCCAGAATTTATTTCTTCAGGTGCTCCGACGGAACGCTTCGCCTGAATCCCGACGAATCGCGGGCAAGCCGCGCGATCCTGACAAACGGCATAGTCGGAAGCTCGAAGATCCATAACCTGATCTCGGGAACCGGCGCCAATTCGATTATCAATTTCGGCCTCTCCCGCACGGCTTCCGCCGAAGGCAAAAAGCTCTACGTTTCGGGAGCGTTCACCGTTGTCGCCGACTTCGAGGAGAAAGCCAGTTTCGCGCTGCTCACCTCAGGCGCCATGGGGCTTTTCCCCGTGACGACGAGCGCGGGAGCGGTTACCGGCGTCCGCTACGAAGCGCACACCGGAGCGACAATCAATGTCCTTGGTCGCGGCGCGGAATTTTTCCCGGGCGACGCCAACGGCTCCGCCCAGGCCTCGACCAATTGCTGGTATCAATAAAAAACGCCCGATCGAACCCGGGCTACTAATAACGCTTTGATTTTTCGCCAAACCTCCAAAGGATAAACCATGCGTCGCGTAATTTACGAACTTTCCGACGGTCGTCGCTGGGACACAGCCGCCGTCCGTTTCCTTGGCTCCGGCGAGCCTAACCCCGACAATTCGACCGTAACTCCCCTGATCTCGGGCGAAGGCCTCTCCGACGAAGCCTATCTCATCCGAACCCTGACCTTTTACAATTATCCCAAAGGCTCCCTGGCCGACACCAAACCGGCCTAAGCGGCGCGGACAGCTTATCCGTCAATTCAATTCAAATATAACAGTCAAACCCTCAAAGGACCAAACATGGGCGGAGCGATCTCAAGCATTTTTGGCGGCGGCTACTCCGAGCCGGAAACTCCCGAAATCAAGCAACAGCCAATCCCCGAACAGGAAAAGGAGCCTGTCTCCCAGGCCGTCCGCGACGCCGAGCGTCGCAAGCTGGCCGCGAGGCGCGGCATGTCCGGCACAATCCTCACAAGCCCGCTCGGGACCACTGGCCAGCGTTCAGGCTCCCTCGGCATACTCGGCGGCCAGAAATAAGTCGGCGAAGGGAATCTCAGCCTTCCCCACGCCCGCGGGGGTGTTTCCTACGATCCAGCTTTATTTAGTCGTCCTGCACAGCCTTCCCCGCGCCCGCGGGGATGTTTCCGTTTTTGGGAGATGATCGGACTGCTAAAAGCTGCCTTCCCCGCGCCCGCGGGGGCGTTGCCTTCCGATTGAAGGGCTTCGAGAGTAGATGGGAACGGAGCGGAGCGCGGGCGCGAGGTTATGCTCGCGCGGACAGGGACGACGCCGAACGCGGACAAATTACGTCCCGATCGCCAAGAGCTTCGCCGTCTTCGGCGAAGCGAGTTAATGTTTTTGAAGGGGGAAAGGGGGGCGCGGGGGAAAAGGGGAAAATTTTTTTCAAAAATTTTTCTACTTGTCCCCCGCCGTCGCGTAGCGAAGGAGACAAGCGATGAGCGACGAATTGAGAAGGGCGCGTGAGATAGGCTCGCGGATGATGGCCGAGCGGAGCAAGCGGGAGGCGGCGTGGAGGGAGGCTCGCAAGTGGATATGTCCCTGGCGCGGGCGGTTTACGGGGGACGAGGATTTATACGATCGCGGGCCGGAGG
>JAAUYY010000114.1 GCA_014804865.1 Desulfovibrio sp. | reverse complement strand
ATTCCGGCGGCATGCTTGCCGGATGGAAATTTTCCAACTTCAAGGACGGATTGTTCGCCGAATATTTCCATGTGAACGACGCCGATGGCAATCTGGCGCATATGCCAAAAAATATGAGCACGGCGGAAGCGGCCATGCTCTCCGACATGGTTCCCACGGGGCTGCACGCCGCCGAGCTCGCCGACGTGCAATACGGAGACGACGTTTTGGTTATCGGGATTGGGCCAGTCGGACTTATGGCCGTCGCCGGCGCGAACCTGCGCGGCGCGGGAAGAGTTCTGGCCGTAGGCTCTCGCAAACTTTGCCAGGATATAGCCAGAGGTTACGGAGCGGACGAAATCATCAATTACAAGGACGGTCCAATAGCCGAGCAGGTAATGGCCCTGACCAATGGCAAGGGCGTGGACAAAGTTCTTATCGCGGGAGGCGAATGCGACACTTTCGAGGACGCGATAAAAGTTCTCAAGCCCGGCGGCAAAATTGGCAATGTGAATTATCTCGGAAGCGGCGAATTCGTTACGATCCCCCGCGTGGAATGGGGCGTCGGCATGGGCCATAAACAGATTAACGGCGGACTTATGCCCGGAGGCCGTCTCCGCATGGAGAAACTGGGCAAGATGGTCTCCAACGGCAAACTAGACGTAAAGCCGCTTATTACGCATAAATTTACAAAGTGGGAAGATATCGAGCCCGCGCTCTTTCTTATGAAAGACAAGCCGAAGGATTTGATCAAGCCGGTCGTTGTCCTGGAGGAATGAGGCGAGATTTCTAGTTTTGTAACGCAAAAAAGCGGTTCCGCGAATAGAGAGAAGCGTTCCGCGACCGAAGTCAAGCTAGTTTGGGAATAACCTCCGTAGAGTCGGCGCGGTTCGATTCGGGCCTTGAGTCTCCATTGTTTAAATGGTCGAGGCTCCGCGCGCGGAGGTTATTCCATCCCATAAGCGGGCGTCTGGAGCGTCCGCTTTTTTGTCGGTGGCGGCGCTATAGAAAATAAATATATCCGCTCCAATGCTGACGCTTATTTTTGTTCCGCTTTTCCCTTCGACTGTAAGCTATCGCTCATGGCCGCTGTATTATGGGTTTTGGCCGCGACTGTGGTCGCGATCTATGAATATCATTTTAATGCGTCTATGGCGACGAGGCGCGCGCTGAGGCAGGATAAATTCGGCTGGGAGCGGCGGCTGGCGATCGTATGTATAGTTTGTTCCGGGTATCTTGCGGAAAACTCGAGCGGAGGAGGTTCCAAACCGCCGCTGGGAAGAGTTAATTTTAATAAGTCGTCAATCATAACAAAACTCGCGCGAACGCGGCCTCGAGGCGAATAAACTTCCGCGCGGCCTGAATGAGTCGCTCCCTGGCTAAACGAAGCCTCCAAAACGGAATGGNATTTTCATTTTTAATTAGTCGACGAGTCCGNTCGATCTTTTAGTTCGACCGAGCAAAAGGATACTGTTNAACAGAGTTTGAGTTTCAATAAAGATCCGCGTCCGCGGGCATTTTTTCCCAGCTTACGCGGCCTTTTTTCTTGAACTTGCGAAGCAGAACATAGACGCTGCCCGGGCCGCCGTCGACCGGACGCGCTGTGCAAAAAGCGAGAACGACTCGTTTGAAGGGATCTTGAGTTAACCAGGATTGAAGNTTGCGCCGCAAAACGCCCTGTCCGTCGGGCGAATTTTTGCCCCTGCCGGGCACGAGCAGAACCGCTCGCAGACCTTTAAACCACGAGTCGCGGATGAAATCCCGCAGAGTCTCGAAAGCTTGAACAGCGGTCAGGCCGTGAAGATCGAGATGCGCTTCGGGACTAAATTGCCCTTCGCGAAGCCGATTCATGATCAGTTCGTCGAGGCCCGTCGCGTATCCTTCCAGGTATTCGTCGGAGCTTGAGACTGCGAAAGAGAGATTTTCTTCCAGCAACTCCGCGAAATCGCGCTCCGGCGCGACTCTTTTCTCCGAGGAATCCGGCTTAGGCGCGATCGAGCGCCCTTTGCCCTTGAGAGGCTCGGCGGTTCGCATGGCCGTCAGAAAAATTTCCTCGTCTTCGTCCTTTGCGACTTTGGGAGGCGGCTGGAGTTTCGGCTTTTTGTCTTCTTTTTTCTTCGGCATGGGAACGGCGCATTGATCGCGCAGGAGAAAACCTTTTTCCCGCTTTGGTTTAGGCTCCCTTGTAAGCGCTTCAATAGCTCGGGAAAAAAGNTCGNCGTCTTCGTCCGGTTCCGGCGACTTCGCGGATTCGACGNGNTTTTTCTTCGCGTCGGGAAATTTGGAGGCGTCCAAATTCGCGAAAGGGTTGTAGAGGGGACTTTCGTCTCGCGTTGTCATTGGCGGGAAAATTATNTAAATGCGCGGGGTTTTATTTCGCGCTATGTATTTGGCTAATTTGACAAACTACGCGCTTTTTTTATAGTTGTAAAGTCGCCTCTTCGCGCGGGAGGCGGAATAAGAACCGTTAGCGAATTAAATAACGGTTAAGGGAAAACTCTCGGATTAAAAATAAAATTTCAATATATTATAATCGGGTTACAAGAGGGAGGCGATATGGGCGGGAAATTGCGATTTACCAAGATGCAGGGAGCGGGCAACGATTATGTCTATATCGACTGCTTTTCAGAGCCGGTGCACTCGCCCGAGGAGCTGGCGAAAAAAATCAGCGATCGTCATTTTGGCGTAGGCTCCGACGGTCTCGTGCTCATCCTGCCCTCCGCCAAAGCCGACGCGCGAATGCGTATGTTCAACGCCGACGGAAGCGAAGCGGAAATGTGCGGCAACGCGAGTCGTTGCGTAGGAAAATATCTCTATGAGCATGGTCTCGTGAACAAGCATATCGTCCGCCTCGAGACTCTGGCCGGCGTCCGCGTCCTCCGCCTCGATATCGAAGACGGCGAAGTGGTCGCCGTCACCGTCGACATGGGCGAGCCGATATTGAATNCTTCGCTTATCNCAATGATCGGCCCAAAGGATCGATGCGTCGGCGAGTCTTTTGAGCTGGACGGAGAAAGTTGGANGATTACCGCNCTCTCCATGGGAAATCCNCACGCCGTAATCTTCGCGGAAGGGATCGACGCGCTGGATTTGCCGACGATCGGGCCAAAATTTGAGAACTGGTCAATTTTTCCCCAGAAAGTCAATACGGAATTTGTGGAAATCTTGTCGAGGACTCGTATTCGTATGCGCGTCTGGGAACGNGGCGCGGGGGAGACGCTCGCCTGCGGAACAGGCGCTTGCGCCGCGGCTGTNGCGGCGATGCTCAATGGCTTGACGGAACGCTCGGTCGCGGTCGAGCTTCGCGGCGGGACTTTGTCCGTTTCCTGGGATGAAAACGACAATCATGTATATATGACAGGCCCGGCGGAGACCGTTTTCGAAGGGGAATATTTTTATTAATACTATAACGATGTCCCGACTCGGCGCGATAATCGGCGCGCCCGCTTCGGGATAAGAAGGGCGCCCATGATCACTGTAAACGAGAATTTTCTAAAACTGGAATCCAACTATCTGTTCGCCGATATCGAGCGCAAGGTTTCGGAATTTAAGGAAAAAAATCCGGACGCTCGCGTTATAAGCCTTGGCATAGGAGACGTTACGCGACCTATTATCCCAGCGGCGATCGAGGCCTTGCATAGGGCGGTCGACGATATGGGCGACGCCGCGAGGTTCAAGGGTTACGGGCCTTACGGAGGATACGCATTCCTGCGCGACGCCATCATGGAATACGATTACCGCGCTCGAGGAATGGATATCGCCGCGGACGAAATATTCGTAAGCGACGGAGCCAAATCGGACGTAGCAAATTTTCAGGAACTGTTTTCCCGAGACAGCATAGTCGCCGTAACCGATCCTGTTTATCCCGTCTATGTGGATTCAAACGTGTTAGCTGGCAGAGGCGGAGAGAAAGTCGACGGTCAGTGGTCGCGCATTGTATATATGCCATGCGACAAGGAAAATAATTTCGTCCCGGCTTTTCCCGGCAAAAGACCGGATATGATCTATCTCTGCTATCCAAACAATCCCACCGGCACGACGCTCTCCAAAAGCGAGCTCCAGGGCTGGGTGGATTACGCTCGCAAGGAAGGATGCGTAATCCTCTATGATTCCGCCTACGAAGCCTATATCCGGACTCCCGACACGCCGCATAGCATATACGAGCTCGAGGGCGCGAGGGAAGTCGCGGTCGAATTTCGCAGTTTTTCGAAGACGGCGGGATTTACCGGTCTTCGCTGCGCTTATGTCGTCGTGCCCAAAAGCCTGAAAATAAGCGATGGCAAAGGCGGCTATGTCGACGCGAATCATTGCTGGTTCCGTCGACAGGCGACAAAGTACAACGGTTGCCCCTATATAGTGCAAAGAGCCGCCGCCGCGACTTATACGGAGAAGGGGAGAAGGGAGATTCTCGAAGTAATCGCCGGTTATCAGGCGAACGCAGATTTGCTGTCTTCGGCGATGAAGAGCCTGGGNCTAGAGGTGTTCGGCGGCGTCGACGCTCCGTATCTTTGGGTAAAGACGCCCATGAAATCCTGGGATTTCTTCGATCTCCTGCTAAACAAGGCGGCGCTTGTCTGCACGCCCGGCGTCGGNTTCGGCAAGAGCGGCGAAGGCTACGCGCGTCTTACTTCCTTTGGNTCGCCAGAGGACACCCGCGAAGCCATAGCGAGGCTAAAAGATCTNGCGACGGAATTTTAGAGCTTTTTACNGGGCGGATTAATCGACCTCGCTACGCTCCGCNGTTCTCTCGCGGAGAGGGAGTTCGCGGAGAGATGATGGGGGAATCTCGTTCGTCGCGGAAGTAATTTCCGCGCGGCTTGAGACAATAGACTTCATTCGCCGTTAATGAATAATTTCAAGCTAAATTTAGCCTAAAACAGACGCGACTCTTNTTGCAATCTCTCAAAAACATTTTATCTATACCAGTAAGGCTCGAGCGCCTTTTATTTTATAAACCTGTAAATCGGGACGGTCTATGAGTTCGGTCAAGGATCTTGATAAAAAGGTGGAGAAGGTGCGCGCCGCGCAGAAAATTTACGCGGGCTTCACGCAACAGCAAGTCGACAAGATATTTCAGCGCGCCGCCGCGGCCGCCACGGCGAATCGGATAGAGCTGGCGAAGATGGCCGCTCAGGAAACTGGCATGGGCATTCTTGAGGACAAGGTTATAAAAAACCATTTCGCCTCGGAATATATTTACAATCAATATAAGGACAGCAAGACTTGCGGCGTTATCGAGGAAGACGAAGTCGCCGGCTTCAGGAAGATCGCCGATCCGGTCGGCATCATCGCGGGCATTGTTCCGACTACCAATCCGACGTCGACGGCTATTTTCAAAGCGCTTTTGGCGCTTAAGACTCGCAACGGCATTATCTTCTCTCCGCATCCTCGCGCGGCGAAAAGCACGGTCGCGGCCGCCAACATAATTATGAAAGCCGCGGTCGAAGCCGGAGCTCCCGAGGGCCTGATCGAGTGCATCGAGGAGCCGACCCCGGAATTAAGCCAGCGCCTCATGAGCCATAAGGACATAAATTTGATTCTGGCCACCGGAGGTCCGGGTATGGTTCACGCCGCCTATAGTTCCGGCACGCCAGCTATCGGCGTCGGCGCGGGAAACACGCCCGTCGTTATCGATGGCACAGCCGACGTGAAAATGGCGGTAAATTCCATTCTCTTGAGCAAGACATTCGATAACGGCATGATCTGCGCGTCGGAGCAGACAGTAATCGCGGAAGATTCCGTCGCTGACGCGGTGAAAAAGGAATTTGAAAATCGCGGCGCGTGGTTCGCCAACGAGGAACAAGCCGAAGCTATCGGCAAGGTTATGTTTCCCAAAGGTTTGCCAGGACCGCTTAATCCCGATATCGTGGGCCAGCCCGCCGCGAAGATAGCCGCAATGGCCGGAATCGAGGTTCCCGAAAACACCAAGGTTCTGCTGGCCGAGAGGAAAGACATCGACGCGACCGATCCTTTCGCTCACGAAAAGCTTTCCCCAATCCTTGGCTTCTATCGCGCGCCCAGTTTCCAGGAAGCCGTGAAAATGGCTCAGGAGCTTGTCGAGCTGGGAGGCGCGGGGCATACCTCCGTGCTCTATACCAATGAGACCAACGAAAAACATATCAAGACTTTCGAGGATACGTTAACCACAGGCAGGGCTCTCGTGAATATGCCCGCCGCCCAAGGCGCCATCGGGGACGTGTACAATTTCCACGTGCCGCCGTCCCTTACCCTGGGTTGCGGCAGCTGGGGCGGCAATTCCGTCAGCGAAAATATAGGCGTAAAGCATCTTATGAATGTCAAGACTCTGGCTGATCGCCGCGAAAATATGCTCTGGTTCCGCGTCCCCTCAAAAATATATTTCAAGTTGGGCGCTCTGGTTCCTGCCTTGAAGGATTTCTCCGATCGGAAGCGCGCGGTTATCGTAACCGACAAGACTATGGAAAAATTGGGGCATGTTCGGAAGGTTACGGACGCCCTGGAAAATATGGGTATCGAAGTTCGCGTTTTTTCGGATGTCAAGCCCGACCCCGATATAGACACGGTTCATAAGGCTCTGGATATGGTCAATTCATTCCAGCCTGATATGTTTATCGCCCTCGGCGGAGGCTCGCCGATGGACGCGGCGAAGATTATCTGGCTTCTATACGAGAAACCCGAAATTCGCTTCGACGATATCGCCTTGCGCTTCATGGATATACGCAAGCGCGTCGTCTCCTTCCCCGAGCTTGGCAAGAAAGCGGTCATGGTAGCCATCCCGACCACATCGGGCACGGGCTCCGAAGTTACGCCTTTCGCGGTCATCACCGACACCAAGACTGGCGTGAAGTATCCCGTGGCCGATTACGCGCTTACGCCGGATATGGCGATTGTTGATCCGGAATTTGTAATGGATTTGCCGCCTTCGCTGATCGCGAACGCCGGTCTGGATGTGCTCACTCACGCCATAGAAGCCTATACCTCGACCATGGCGACCAACTTCGCCGACGGACAGGCCATGGAGGCGATTCGCCTGATCTTCAAGTATCTGCGCAAGTCTTATCAGGGCGGCGAGGATCGTCTTATCCCGAGAGAGAAAGTGCATTACGCGGCGACAATGGCGGGCATGGCCTTCGCCAACGCCTTCCTGGGCATTTCCCATTCTCTCGCGCATACCTTGGGATCATATTTCCACCTTCCTCATGGACTGGCGAACGCGATCATGCTTTCCTATGTCATCGAGTACAACGCGACGGACACGCCGACCAAGCAGGGCATGCTCCCGCAGTATAAATATCCCTGGGTCAAGGGCCGCTACGCCCGCATAGCCGATATGCTCCACCTTGCCGACGACATAAAGGGCGACGACGCGGAAGCGCGCGCCAAAAAGACCGCGCGGCTTGTGCAAGCCATCGAATCGCTAAAGCAGGATCTGGGAATTCCCAAATCTCTGAAAGACGCCGGAATAGCCGAGGCCGATTTCCTCGAAAAACTTGACGAAATGTCCGAAAAGGCTTTCGACGATCAGTGCACAGTCTCGAATCCGCGCTATCCCCTTATCTCGGAACTCAAGGAGCTTTATCGCAAAGCCTATTATGGCGAGCCGCTAAAGGCCATGGCGGAGGGCAAGACCGAATAGCGTAAAACAAGATTAAAACGCGACAGATGCAAATCCGTCGCCGACCGGAATCGTTGCGAGCGGTTTTTCGCCCCGCGGTTCCGGTTTTTATTTAAAATACTTGGAGCTTTATGGCGAGGCGCGAAGCAATACGCGCTGGAAGAGAAAGCGCTCGTTCATCTTTCCAGTAATTGTGAAAATGACTTCGCGAAGTTATGAATAGACGATCTGGCCAAGCTCGCCGATAAAAAGTCGATCAAAACCCAAGGTTGCAAAGTTAATGAGCGAAGGGAAAATTGAAAAGAACGGAGACTTAAAAAATGTGGCTTATTATTCGCGACGGTCGCGGCTTGGCTGTCAGGCTGATCGTCAACGCCTCCAGCATCTTTTTCGCGAGAGCTTTAATGACAGGAACAGCCACGGAATTCCCGCACTGTTTTCGCAATTGGGCGTAGGAAACGACAATCTGAAAATCCTCGGGAAATCCCTGAAGTCGCAACATTTCCCTTTCCGTGGGCCTGCGCTCGTCGTTGACGAGAATGTAATTGGCGCTCGCTCCGGCTCGCAAAGCGGCCGAATAAGGATGCGGAGTGATCGAGCCTCCCATATTTTCATGCGAAATGTATGGCTTTGGAAAGTCGGGATTCTTCAATCTCTTCAATCTCGATTCGCGAATTTCCTTTCTTACGAAATATTTGGATGACACATTTTTTTCGAGAATCGCGCTCAAGCTTTTCCTGTCGCGTTCGGGAACGGGATCGGGAAAACTGAAATCTACGGGATCGAGAAATCCGGCTATAAAAATTCTTTCCCTCTTTTGCGGAACGCCAAAATCCAGCGCGTTGAGAATCTTTGAATGAACCTCGTAACCCAAGGCTTCGAGATGTTTCTTGATCGTTTTAAAAGTTCTTCCTCCATCATGGGCGACCAAATTTTTCACATTCTCCAATAAAAACGCTTTGGGGCGTTTGGCTTTAAGTATTCTTTCAATATCAAAAAANAGGGTTCCGCATGTTTCGTTCGCGAAGCCTTCCCTCTTGCCAATTATGGAAAACGCCTGACAAGGGAAACCNCCCAATAAAATATCAAAGTCCGGAATATCATTTTCGCTAATCTTTNTTATATCGCCNCGCGGATATTCCTTGAAATTCGCCGCGTATGTCTCGCAAGCGTCCTCGTCCCATTCGGACGAGAACACGCATTTGCCGCCAACGGATTCAAACCCGATCCGAAAACCGCCTATACCGGCAAACAGATCGATAAATCTGAAATTATCGCAATTCATATCGAGTCCCCAGACGCGAAAGGAGCGAGAACGCCGTTAATTTTCCCGTCCTTATCAAGTCGCCGCGTCCGTCGTCGCTAAAGAGGGGATCGCGGAAGGCGGCCAAGAGCGAAAATGCCCCGCGTCTTCCGCTTCGTCTATCATTCTTTTCNTACATTTCCAAAAANGTCTTAAGAGAATATTTTTAATTCTTCGAATAAGTTCAATCTTCTGTTAACGGGAAAAGCGGGCGACGCTTTTTAGCGGCCCGCTTTTTAATGAAGTCGAATTCCGGCGGCGAAGGTCTAACCCTATAAAATCTTTCGCTTCTCGCGATCGTAACCTGGGGTCGTCGCGCTGATAGGCATTNACAAAAAATCTACGCCTTGACCGCCGCGCGGAGGTCGTCGACAGCGTCCGTCCTTTCCCATGTAAATTCCGGCAAATCCCTGCCAAAATGACCGTAGCAGGCCGACTTAAGATAAATGGGACGCTTTAGATCGAGCCTCTTGCTGATGAAATAGGGCCTTAAATCAAAAACTTCCCGCACTGCTTTTGTCAGAACTTCGTCGGGAATGTCGCCTGTGCCTCGGGAGGAAACAAGAACGCTCACCGGATCGGCTACGCCAATCGCGTAGGCGATCTGAACTTCGCACTCGGGCGCCAGCCCGGCCGCGACGATATTTTTGGCAATATAGCGACCCATATAGGCGCCGGAGCGATCGACCTTGGACGGATCCTTGCCGGAAAAGGCGCCGCCNCCGTGATGGCCGGAGCCGCCATAAGTGTCCTGGATGATTTTTCGGCCCGTAAGCCCGCAGTCGCCCATGGGACCGCCGACAACGAAGCGGCCAGTGGTATTGATGAAAATCTCGCAGTCCTTTTCGTCAAAGTATCCGGAATCTCCCAGAATGGGTCGGATTACTTCCTTTTTTACCGCTTCGGCGATATCGGCCTGACTTGCGTGGGGAGCGTGTTGAGTAGACACTACGACGTTATTGATGCGGACAGGTTTGCCGTCCTGATATTCGAAGGATACCTGCGTCTTCCCGTCCGGACGGAAGAAATCGACGATCCCGTCTTTGCGGACGCGAGCGAGTTGTTGCGAGAGCTGATGAGCCCAGTAAATGGGGGCCGGCATGAACGAGGGAGTTTCGTTGGACGCGAAGCCAAACATCATGCCCTGATCGCCGGCTCCCTGCTCCTCGGGATTTTCCTTGGTAACGCCCTGGGCGATATCCGGCGATTGGCGATCGATGGACGAAATTACCGCGCAAGTCTGCCAGTCGAAGCCCATGTCGGAGCTGTTGTAGCCAATATTTTTAATAGTGTCGCGAACGACCTTGGGGAAGTCCGCGTAACCCTTCGTGCTTATTTCGCCCGCGATAACTGCCATGCCGGTAGTTACGAGCGTCTCGCACGCGACATGGGAGTCGGGATCCTGGGCGAGAAGCGTGTCCAGTATGGCGTCGGAAATCTGATCCGCGACTTTGTCCGGATGACCTTCCGTAACCGACTCCGAAGTAAAGTAATATTTGCCTTTTTTATGCATATTGTCTCCTTTGCAACAATATATTGTCTATAAGTCTCGCTTTGCCCAATTTTACTGCGCAAGCCAGCAATCCGGCGTCGTCTATCCTCTCAAGCTCCCGCAAATCTTCGGGATGGACGAGGGAAATGTAGTCTATCCCCGCTCCGGGCAAGTTCGCTTTCCAGTATTCCCGAACGCTTGCTAGGATTTTAGTCGCCTCCGTCTCGCCCTCCGCGACAAGCGACGCCGCCAACTCGAGGCCTTTGCGGATATTCGGCGCGATTTGTCTCTCTTCCGGCGAAAGATAAACATTGCGCGACGACATCGCGAGTCCGTCAGGCTCTCTCTCCGTAGGGACAGTCTCGACGCGAGTCGGGACATTGAGATCCCGCGCCATGCGCCTGATTATCGCCTGCTGTTGCCAATCCTTTTGGCCAAAGACGGCCACGTCCGCGCCAGTCGCGAGAAATAGTTTCAGCACTACAGTGCAGACGCCGCGAAAATGCGTCGGCCTTGTCGCTCCGCAAAGTCCCCGCGCGAGCTCGGGAACCTCGACCCAGGTCGAATGATTCGTATAGTAAAAATCCTTGGGCGTCGGCGCGAAGAGCGCGTCCGCTCCCTGTCTCTCCGCGATCGCGCGATCGCGTTCGAAGTCCCGGGGATAGGCCTCCAGATCTTCGCCAGGGCCAAATTGCGTCGGATTCACAAAAAGGCTGACAATCATCCTCTTCGCTAAGTCGCGGGCCCGGCGCATAAGTCTTTCGTGCCCCGCGTGGTAGTATCCCATTGTCGGGACAAGCGATATGTCGTCCCCGGCCGCGCGCCACTCGCGACACTGCGCGGACAGTTCCTCGGGATCGGTAAATATTCGCATATCAAGTTATGGTAATATAGTTTTTGGTTTTTTGTATTTATCTCAATAGCGACGACTTGTAAAGGCCCAATTTGACAATTGCGGAAAATATGGGGATTAATCTCTCGCATGGATATTTCAAAAAAATTTCTTCCGGACGGAAGGGCGAATCTCGCGGAATTTACTCTCCCGGAGCTCGAGCGCTGGTTTGTCGAGGAATTGGGCGAGCCGCGTTTTAGAGCGGAGCAGGTCTGGCAATGGATTTGGCGCAAACTTGAGCGCGATTTTGATTCCATGAGCAATGTTTCGAAAAAATTGCGCCAAAAACTCAAGGAGAAAGCCGCGATCGCGCTTCCCGAAATTGAGAAAATCCGCGAAAGCTCGGACGGTTCCGTAAAAATGCTCTTGCGACTATCCGATGGCGAAAAAATCGAGACAGTGCTCATACCCGCCGAAAACAGGATGGGAAATATCCGCTGGTCCCAATGCCTTTCGACGCAGGCGGGATGCCCAATGCGTTGCTCATTCTGCGCCACGGGTCAAATGGGTTTTAAACGCAATTTGACGATGGGCGAGATTTTAGGGCAAGTCGCCATTGGGAGGGAATATCTCGACGATCGGCGTCTCGACTGGCCAACGCTGCGAAATCTTGTCTTCATGGGTATGGGCGAGCCTTTGCTTAATTTGGACGCGCTCATCCCAGCCTTGGAGAGTCTCGCCTCGGAAAAGGGCATGAACTTTTCCCCTCGCAGGCTCACCGTCTCGACCTGCGGCATACCGGGAGCGCTCGAAAAACTTGGCGAATCTGGCCTCGCCTATCTCGCGGTTTCGTTGCACGCTCCAACTCGCGAGTTGCGCGAGGAATTGATGCCTGGGGCGGCGAAATGGCCGCTTGAAGACATGATGGCCGCGCTCGAATCTTATCCCCTAAAAACTCGCGAGCGCGTTACCTACGAATATCTGCTCCTCGGCGGAGTCAACGACTCGCCGGATCACGCTCGAGCCCTGGCCAAACTGTTGTCGCGAACCAGGGGCAAGGTTAATCTTATAGTTTACAATCCTGTCCCCGGCCTTCCCTACAAAAGACCTTCCGACGAAACGGTCGCGGCCTTTCAGAAAATTCTCTTCGATAAAAACATAATGTGCATTGTCCGCAAAAGCCGGGGAGCCGATATAGAAGCGGCCTGCGGGCAACTGGCGATCGAGGAGCCGGTCGAGAGAGAAAAAACGCCGTAGCCGAAGATTATGGCGCGTCGATGCTTAAAAATGGAGATTATTCAGTAAATTAAGCGCTCGCGAGAATTTTAATTTGTCGATTTGCCTTGAGATTATCCGGCGGCGCGACGCGCGCGGGATAAAATTCGGCGAGAGTAATACTAAACGCGTTTCGCAAACGCGGACATCATCAGACACGCGAATACGCCCTTTTTCCAGGGGAACGCCAGACCCATATAATCGCGAGAGTCGCGCATATTCCGTAAAGAGCCAGGAGCGTTAGTCGCAAAGGGCTATAGGCGCTTATAGTACGAAGAGGATGTTCGAGAAAAACCTCGTTCGGGATATTGCCGACAGCCTCCAGACCAGGTTCGCCATAGAGCATGGCGCTTTTTAAAATATTGATATTAAAATCTCCGTCTTTCTCCAGACGAAAGGCGGCCTGCAGGGCGCTCCCTCCGCCATATTTAAGAAGAGCGACGTCGTTTTTATCGATTTTGTTCGCGATATTTATATAGGCGCTCAATTCTTCGGGAGTGGACGCGTTTTCAAGAACAAGTCTAGCCGCGTCCCAATTGTCCAGACAAAGTTTTATCAGCGGTTGCAGTCGATTCAGAGCGGAATTAATTAGGGCGAGCGCCTCCTCGAACTGATTAGCCTTTGTCTTCACCGTCGCGGACAGTCCCGAGAGATTCGAGGCGTTGATTTCAAGCAATTTGCTATTTTGTATACATTTAAACGCGGGCTGAAATAATTTTAATACGTAATCCTTCATCTCCTTTCGCATGACGCCGACGCATTTATTCAATATGGCGGTCGATGTTTTTACGGGATCGGCCGCGTGTCCAATGCCCGGAAGAAGTCCGTATAAGCAGACCGCGAGCCCGATTCCGTCTATGCCGAGACGCAGGGCGCTGACATTCTCATTGTTCAGAAATTTCGTCCAGTTTTCGTAAAGGCTCTTTCCATGGGTAAAAATATACCTTGCGTCGGACAAGTATGGGATATAGCCGGCGGCTTTTGACGTAATCCGCGCGTAATCCTCATGGGGATTCAGACCGATAAGCCCGCGCCCAAACTCTGCCGTCTTGTATGACCAATCGCCGCGGCGAGCTTCCGCCGCGTCCATGACGCTTTTTAATCGCGACGCGACTCGCTCGTCCGCGTCGGCGTTTGGAAGGGACAGATAAAAGGCCGCAAATTCGCTGGCCGCTCGCGGCCCGTCTTTTTCGTTAAGCGCCTCCGCCCGCGAAACCGGCGAGTAATCTCGCATTCGCTCGATATACGCGTTATAGGGAGACTCGGCGGGAATACATAACAAACCGAATATAATCGCCAGGATCAGAGTAAAAATTACCCGCCGCGACGCGTTCGTTGCCGCCGTCGAGGAGACGCGTCCGATAAGATCCCTGATACTGACTTGAGGCGCGTTTTCAGACATCGGAGTCCTCTTAAATATGCCTTCATCGCCGTTTTTCAAACGGGCATGAAGAAGAACAATCGTCAAAAAGCGCGGTTTTTGGCTCGTTCCATCTCTGCTCGCGGCAGGATTATAATATTTCGCGACAGAAGCCGCGAAAGCGACTTCTTATTCTACGGCTTCGCTTTCCGCGGGAGGAATCCTGACGGGTTCCCTGACTAGACCTCTGCGCCGTCTTTGCCTGCGCGCGCGTTCCTCCATTAAAAATTTGCCCGTAATGGACGCGGGATCCATGACTATCGCTTCGGGCGTCCCGGCGGCTGTGATCAGTCCGCCGTTTTCTCCTCCGCCCGGCCCCATGTCTATTACATGATCCGCGGCCAGAATCATATCCGTGTTGTGCTCGATCACGACGACCGTCGCGCCCTGTTCGACCAGCGCGCGAAGCACCTTGATGAGCTTGCCTACTTCATGCATATGCAAGCCTGTCGTGGGCTCGTCGAGAATATACATCGTGCCCGGGAGGGATCTCTTGCCCAACTCGCGCGAAATTTTGATCCTCTGC